>CAYQNS010000028.1:0-30635 GCA_964418755.1 uncultured Desulfobacteraceae bacterium | reverse complement strand
TTGAAACATACTTAAACAGATCTTTTTCTATCATATTCTCCTCCTTTGTTGAAAGATATCCTCTCTCCCTGTGGCAGGAAAATTCTATTCCATCACAGAATTATTTGTATTTTTTCAAATCATATTTTTCAGCTAATGCAGCTCTTTCATCACCAGGAAGAGATGTGACATACCCCTTCCATCCGGGACACCAGTTAATGTGCCATTTCCATAACCGGCCTAAAAACGATTGGGAATTTTTGTCATATTTTGCCCTGAAACCGCATTTTTCACAGTTGTGCTTAGCCATTAGGGGGTCTCCTTATTATTGTTATATCTTTAAATATATTGAACTATTAATTTTTCATAAAATGAAGCGTATCACTGACACGTAGCGATTTTAATCGAATAATATTCCGCTTAAATCAAGTGTCTTCGACGTTAAGTCGTGGATCACCAATCATCTCTGCCTGTAGCTGAGATGCTGTATGTGGAACATCTGTTTCCAAGTCTCTGGCAGTGCTAACCTCGATTCCGTCCATATCGAGTGTTATTACCTCCCAATCGAGATTTTCATTTTCGCATCGAATGATCAGGTCCATAGGCATTTCCCGCAGGGTAATGCTATCCCATCGAATGAAGACGGTTTTCCCATCAAAAATTTCTTCAATTCGCCCTTGCCATCCACTGATATCGGTATCAAAATCCGGATCAAGGGTACCGGCTTTAACAACAATTGAACCTCCAATATGTAGCGTCATAGTAGATCTCCCTTCTTTTCATCTTTTATGCTGAAAATAATTTTGTTGCAGTTGCTACCCTTTTCAAAGCTTTTGTCCGGCGACATTCCGAGAAATATTGTAACCAATCCCTTATCAACACTCGATGAATTTTTTTGTTCTGTTTCCTTAATCATCTGAATCTTTCATTAATGCATCTCAAACAGATCCTAACCAGCGGCGGGCTAATAGTTGAAAGTCTTATGAAAAGTTCAAAATAAATTACTGGACCAACTGCACCTGAATTTTTTCCCGCCATAACAAGTAACAAGGGAAGCAGGTTCTGAGAAAATGATAAAATATATTGGATTGGATGTCCATAAGAATTTCATAGCTGTCAGAGGATAACCGGGACGGGATAATCAATTGGTTAAGGGCATGAATCAAGAAGGCGGTGGATACCTATCCGGTGGGGCATCGGTTTCCCATATTGAATAGTTACCTTATCGTTACGAATCGTTACTTTTTTTGATAAGTAACGATTCGGGCGCCGTTCCATATTTAAAAAATTTTATTTGCGGCCATTCCATGGCACTGATCAAATTGATATTAACTGATATACCAAATGGTTACAATGCATAGTTATACATATTTTTTTTGTGGCACTAATTGTGCAGAATTAATTTATAAAAGATTGGAAATGTAGATGGAACGAATTGCATTCAGGACCGGACGTCAGGCCAGCCAACCCATTAATAAAAGAAAGGATAAGGCGATGTATAAAAAAATCTTATTCGGCACTTGTTTGACGGATTATTGCAGTCATGTTTTTAATTTTGCCCTCAACCTTGCCAAAGAAAATGGCGCAAAACTATGGATCTATCATGGACTCGGCCGCCTGAATCAGAGTGAAGAGGCGGTGAAAGCGGCTATAGAACAAGTTGAGAAAAAAATAGCCGCTGCTTATGTTACCCTCATGCGAGACAGTGGATTTACCGATTACGCCATCAATGTGTCAGATGGGGATGTGGTCAGTGAAATAACGACACTGGCAAGAAATGCCGGTATTGACGCCATTGTTCTGGGGACTTCCACCGAAACGCCTCTTGATACCGGCAAACATACCAATACCGGTAGCCTTGGACCAAACGTGACGGATACCCTTTTACGGGCGCCCTGTCCTGTTATTATCGTACCGCCGGCTTTGATCCCCGGACTTGCCAGGGGATAGGGCTTATACTGCAAGCCGATCTTTAAATACCGGCCATCCGGTTAAATCATGAGGGCTGTTTTTTCAGACGGCCCTTATTATTCCTCCTGTCTTCATGTTGTATGTGGTTTGCTTTTGGATATCCGACTGCCATGCAGATTATAACCACACATAAAGGGACTGACTTTGACGCTCTGGCATCGGTTGTTGCCGCCAACATTCTGTACCCGAATGCGGTGACGGTGATGCCCGGGAGCCTGAATCACAATGTCCGCTCATTTTTGTCTCTCCACAAAGATCTTTTCAATTATTGCGGCCCATCCGATATTAACATGGCCGACGTCAGCCGCCTCATTGTTGTGGACACCAACGCATGGCAGCGCCTTGATACAATAAACAGGCTTAAAGACAAAAAAGGCCTTGAAATTTATCTTTACGATCACCACGGTAACACCAATGATCTGAATCCCGTGTGGAAATGCCAGGAAAATTCAGGGGCCAATATTACCCTGATGCTGCGGTATTTGAAGCAGTACAAGATGTCCATCTCACCGATTCAGGCAAGCCTGTTTTTGCTGGGCATATATGAAGACACCGGTAATCTTACATTTTCTTCCACAACATCGGAAGATATCAGGGCTGCGGCTTTTCTCATTGATACGGGCGCAGACCTGAAGGTTTTATCCGCATTTCTGGGGCCTACCTACGGACGAAAACAAAAAGAGATTCTGTTTCAAATGCTGAAAAATGCGCAAAGAACGATGCTCAATGGATTTTTAGTGAGTATCAATTTGCTTGAAATTCAGGGACATGTGGAAAGTCTTGCCGAGGTGGTTCAGATGTACCGACAAATTTTAAACGTGGATGCCGCTTTTGGGATATTTCTATTGCCCAATGACCGCTGCCTTGTCATTGGGCGCAGCGGATCCAATGGGATCGATATCGGTGCGCTCATGCGGTGCATGGGCGGCGGGGGGCATCCCGGCGCCGGCTCGGCCGTGATCAAATCCGTTAATTCCGGGGTCGTGGCCGCATGGATTCGAATTCTGATTGGCGAAAAGGCAGGCCAGGGCCGCCAGGTCCGTGATCTGATGACCGCGCCTGTCATCACGTTGCCGGCAGATACCACCATGGAAGCGGCAATGCGTTTTTTTAAAAATCATAAAATTCACGGCGCGCCGGTAATGGACAACCATGGAATTATCGGCGTTCTTTCATTGCGTGATTTTAGAAAAATGCATAAAAAAAAGCAGCGATTTTCAAAGGTAAAGGCCTTCATGAGTACCCGTGTTGTCACTATCAAGGCCGGGGAAAACACCACCAGCGCCGTGCATGTGATGGTAAAATACGATATCGGCCGGTTGCCTGTCATTAACAACGGGCAATTGGTCGGCATAATTACAAGATCAGACGCCATGAGCGATTTTTACGGTCTATGCCCCCTGAACCCTCATTATACCGAGGCATGCCGGAAAAACAGCTTGCTGGTCTGAACGCTTCCGGATTCAAAGTCAACCAACGCGTGTTATTACCAAGGGGAAAGAGTGCATATGAGGGCCCATCATGGCTGAATTTCATGACATCTGCATGGCAAAAATCCAGTGCGAGACCAGCGTTCTGGAAAATACCATTCAACTGGCTGTTGAAATCGCCCGGGAGGGAAGAGAAGGGCGAAAGATCGGTACGATTTTTGTGCTTTCGGATGAAAAAGAAGTGCTGAAACGATCGAGGCCATTGATTCTCGATCCATTACACGGTCACCCGGAAGAACAAAAGAGAATATGCGACCCAGACATGCGTGAAACCATAAAAGAGCTGGCCCAGCTTGATGGGGCTTTTGTCGTGAGTGGTCAGGGTGTGGTCATATCGGCTGCCCGTTATATTAATGCATCTTCACGGCGGATCGATCTACCCATGGGCCTGGGCAGCCGGCATATTGCGGCAGCTTCCATCACCCGGGACACACGTGCGGTTGCTGTTGTGGTGTCGGAAAGCTCAATTGTCCGTATTTTTAATGAAGGCCGTCTAATCGCGGAAATTATACCGGAAGTATGGCTTTTCAGCTATAAAAGCACAAAAATAAGAGGACCAAGAATTGAAACAACCATCGGCGACGTGAAAATTTTTACCAAAAATGATGCCACATAGTTTGCCCTCCCTTCCAGAATACCGGTTATAAATTTCCTGAGCATTAGCGGGGAGAACAGAATTCCCGGATGGATACTATCTCACTATTCTATCGATATTCTACAAGATCCTGAAAGGAATGTCTTAGCCGCACACTCTGTTCACCGGACCGAAACCCCAATGCGACAATGACCGCCACCTCATATTTACCCTGATCAATTTTAAGTACTTTCTCTACGGCATCTTTTTCAAATCCTTCAATGGGGCATGAGTCAATCTTTTCTGAAGCCGCAGCCGTCATCATATTTGCCAAGGCGATATAACATTGTTTTGAACACCAGGCATAATAGCTCATCCTTGGGAGGATTTCCGCTTTTACATGGCTTTTGTATTTTTCAATATAGGCATTGGTCAGATCATCCGGCAGGTTTCTTCGGGCAAAAGCACTTGTCACATAATCATTGTCATAACCAACAACATCAGGCCTTGCAAGGATGACGATCACGTGGCTTGAATCCGTGATCTGGGGCTGATCCCAGCAGGCTGGTCGCAGATCTTTTTTAACTTTATCAGACTCTATTACAATGAATTTCCATGGCTCCATGCCAAATGAGCTGGGCGATAATACGGCACATTCCAGAATCTGTTCCAAATCTTTTTTATTTATTTTTTTCTCAGGATCAAACTTTTTACATGCATGACGAAAATTAAGTGCTTCAAGCACTGCATTCATATTACGCTCCTTTCATTTTCTGGTTCATAGATATTATTCAAAAGTTACTTTACCATATATACCACATTGTGGCAGAATAAAAAAGGTCATAATCACCGGGGTGCCTGTGGCTTGCATATACCCCTAAGGCGGATAAACCGCAAATAACAAATTACAAGCACCAAAGTACAAATAAATTTCAAGTCTCAATATCCAAATAAAAGCCAAGGTAAATTATTTGCTCACACATAGTCTGGAGTTGTTTTGTTATTTTGATTTCTCCCTGTTTTGAAATTTGAAATTTTAAAAGCCTGGTCGTGAATTTGTACCCGCTTAAGAAGTGCCATGGCAATTTCTTTCGCCTTTTTCCGGGGCATTTTAAGAATCCAGGTGGGCACCGGGATTGCGGATATTCTTTCTGTCGCGCATAAAAGTACCCGTCGACCTGTGGGCTGTGAAAATTGTGGCAGAACATATCGAATATGCCTGTGCGGGTATCCTGCGCAGGGAGTGACGCCGGATCAGGCGTGCAGGGAGGTATTGTGGTTTTTTCGGTTTTGCCGGATCATGGTTCCCGGCGGATCAACTGCCCGGTAAGATACGTACAGATAATGGCCAGGCATTCGAGGTCAAGATAATTGTCGGCATTATCATGGAATAAAAAAACAGCACTTGCCGTCATCATATCATCTTTATCGTTAAAATTCAGGATTACGGGAATCCGGCTCAATGCCTTGAACCTGACACTCAGATCATAAGATACGTTTCCCATGATTGTGCCGCCCAGTGCAAGGCACCGATTTTTCAGATTTTCCATATTTCCGGAAAAAGTGGTTTCGATTATTTTGCCTGTGTTGGCTGTGAAGCTCGAAAACAATGGCCCTGAATCTGAAAATTCTCTTAACGTTACCAACCGGTTCGAACTTTCGCATATCGCGTCCGGGCACATGAGCAGATATTGACACAGAACACTCTTGACTGCATCGGTCAAGGGGTGACCGTCAAGATCATGAATTCCATCGCTGGAGAATGTGATCTTCCGATTAAAAAAATTCAGAATCAGAGTTTCATTAGTTTTCAGGATGCCAAGAATTTCTGCATTTTTCAAAAAATCAATTTTATTAACTCTTGAAAAATACTCGTCATATTTCTGCTCAAATGATTTTGAATTATTCATTGTGCGCTATTATTTTTAATCGTTTTCAGTTTATCCAGCAGGATGTCATATTCATCCTCGTATTCAATCAAATCCATCATCACAGGCGGCTTAATCGAATGTGCCGGGAGCCTTTTCTTGGTTTCTGTAATCAATACTTCCAGCTCTTTCATTCTTTGTTTTATGTTATCAATCGTATTCGTCATATCCGTAATTCACTCCTGCCGGTGTGACAAACCGTACACTGTCGGATCGGCAGGGCATCACACCATATACCATGCCGCACGAAAGGCACTTTGCCTCCATTTTCTCCATCTGGAAAATATTGTCAACCACTATAGTAGGTTTGCAGATTAAAGGAATTGATCTACATCAATTTTCAACCATTCTATTTTCTCGCCACCGGTTCCGGAATAAAATTTTTTAAATTTCAGGCATGATATGATTTTCGACTCAGATCACGGCATTAAACAGATATCCCATAAGCAGTATGCCGGATGCCACAACGGCGATAAAAATGGCGATGAGTCTCGGTTTGAGAACTTTTCTCAGGATGATCATCTCCGGAAGCGACAGGGCTATGACCGACATCATGAAGGCAAGAACGGATCCCAAGGCAGCCCCCTTGCCCAGCAGTGCCTCCACCACGGGAATGATACCGGCGGCATTGCTGTACATGGGCACACCGATAACTACTGCAAACGGTACCGACCACCAGGTTCCCTTGCCCATGAGGGTGGCCATGAACCCTTCAGGCACATAGCCGTGGATGCCTGCGCCCACGGCGATACCTATGATTACATATATCCAGACCCGGCCGATGATCTCTTTTACCGCATCCCAGCCGTAGATAATGCGGTCATTTAAGGATATTTTCTTCTCTTCGGCCTTGTTGGAATCCGCATTGATTTGGCTCACCCAGTCTTCAATGCCGTTTTCCAGCTTCAGCCGTCCGATCACCCAGCCTGCACCGACAGCCACGATCAGGCCGGTGGTGGCGTAGAGAAGCGCGATTTTCCAGCCCAGCAGGCCGTAGAGCAGGCCCAATGCGATTTCATTGACCATGGGGGCGCTGATCAAAAAGCTGAAGGTCACTCCCAGGGGGACGCCTGCCGCCACAAAACCGATAAAGAGCGGCACTGCGCTGCAGGAGCAAAATGGGGTGATGATGCCCAGCAGGGCGGCAAGGATGTTGCCGACCAGAAGGCTTTTCCCGGCCAGCATATCCCGGGTCCGTTCCGGCGTAAAAAAGCTTCGAACGATGCCTACGGAAAAGATTACCAGGGCCAGCAGCATCATGACCTTTGGCGTGTCGTAGAAAAAAAATTCCAGAGCGCTTCCCAGATGGCTGCCTTTGGCAATGGATAGGAGATCATATGTGATGAATTGTGATGCCTGGAGCAGGCGGCTGTAAAGCAACCACCATGCGTAAACGCCGATTCCTGCCGACAGAATATAAAGGAATAATCGGCTGTTTTGGCCAGGGACCTGTTTTCTCGATTTTTTGCCGCATGCGCATGCGGTGTTAGCAGTGTTGTTCATTTTTTTCTCCAGAGCCTATTTCAAAACGCTCCCTTTCGAAGTTTGTGCTTATCCGTCCAATCTCTGCGCCAGGCGAAGCCGCGTCACACAAAATTACCTGAATCGGCAATTTCATTGTTTAATCCAGGCCAGTACGTCCTTTTTTTTCGGTACTTTGCCCGAAACCTTAACCTCGTCATCGACCACCACGGCCGGTGTGCCAAAGACGCCGTACCCGGCGATCTCCATCATATCGGTGACCTTGGCCACACTGGCATCGATGCCGGCTTCGCCCACGGCTTCCTTGACGATTTTGGCGGCCTTTTCACATTTGGCGCAACCCGGTCCCAGAATCTTGATTTTCATTTTATTTTTTCCTTTTCAATTTCAAGTTTTAAGCCGTAAACGGCTATATTTATTTTTTACTATATATTCTCAAATGCCTATTTGTCTATATACCGAAAATATTCTTCCGTTACCGCCGGCAGAGTTCCTCGCGACGGACGGTCGGCAGCCTTTTGATCAGATCCGTCAGGTCTTTGTCATCGGTCAGCCAGTGCCGCAGGTTCCCCAGGAGGCTGGCCGCATAAGGGCTGTTGCTGCCGTTGGCCAATTGGTAATTCACCCACAGGCCGTCCTTAAATGATTTGACGAGTCCTGCGGTTTCAAGTATTTTCAGATGTTTCGAAACCGTCGGCTGGGCCACTTCTAAAAGGGCCTGAAGCTCGCATACGCACATGGTTCGATGCTCCAGAAGCTTGATAATTCTAACCCGATTGGGGTCGGACAGGGCTTTCATGACCTGAACAAAATTTTTCATACGTCCTCCTTATATATAGCTAATTGGTAATATAGTGAGGCATGTCGGTGTTGTCAAGCGGATTTTACGGGGCGTGAAAAATAAAAAGTATCTCAAAATTGGGCGCCGGTCCCTTTAATCGATGGCTCTGGAACCGCCATCCGGCCGGGGTCGGAAACGAATCATGCCGACCCGGATCAGGGCCGTCACCAGCAGTAAATCCGTCAGCAACGCGATGATTAGCGTAAAGGGTAGCAGCGTACCCATCATGCGGGTGGAAAAATAATCACTGGTGGCAAAAGGGGCAAATCCCACGGCCAGAATCAGGGTAGTAATAATAATGGCCCGGCCCGTATAGTGAAACGTGCGGTGTATGGCCGTCACAGTGTCGCAGTTCCGGGCCGTTTCAAACTTAAACCGTACCAGGTAGTGGATTGTATCATCTACTCCGATACCGATGGCGATAATCGCTATCATGATCACATCGGAGTCGACTTCGTCCCACAAGATAGCTACAAGTCCGCCGAGCGCAAGGAGGGGCAGCAGGTTTGGGATCATGGACCAGGCTCCTGCCTTCAGCGATCGCAGCCAGATGATCATCAGAGTCAGGATGCTGAAAAATGCCATGATCAGGCCGTTTCTTTGACCTTCGATGATGTCGTAGAGAAACATGCCCATGAGGTAGTTCATACCGGTGCCTTCCACCTTGATTTCCCCGCCAAGACGTTTTCGGCCCATCTTCTCGATATCGAGCCCCATGGCATAGGTGGCCCGCACCGCATTGTCGGGAAGTCGGACCGCCAGTCGCATGGATTGGCGATCGAAGTCCACCATCCGTTCCAGGTCTTGGCCACCGGACATTTCAAACAGCAGCAGGTACTGGGCGAGCAGTTCACGGGTCAGGTCCCGGGGTAACGTACCTCTACGTTCCGGGTTGAGTTCCCCGTCGATTTGTTCCACCAGGTTCACCAGGGAGATCACACGATTCACTTGGGGCAGGTTTTCCACTTCTCTCTGGAATTCGGCTATTTTCAGGAATGTTTCGGGGTCGAGGATACCTTCCTCCCCAGGCGTGTCAATGAAGATATCGAGGAAGTTGGTGCCCGCAAAATGTGTCTTGAAATATTTTTCATCTACGCGGATCGGGTTGTCTGGTGCCAGGCGGCGGTTAAAATCGGTTTCGATGTTTAACCTTGTCAGCCCGAAGAGCGACACTCCGGTCAACAGGACAAAGGTGGAAATAACCGTCCATGGGTGATTGACGGACACCCGTTCCGCGATATTCAACAGGAATGTGACGGCCCGGAACATCCCGGGGCGGCCGGCATCCCAGGGTTTGGGTTCTTTCATATATGAAAAAAGAATGGGCGCCAGGGTCATGGCAATCAGCAATGCCACGGCCACGCCGAATCCGAGTACGACGCCCAGTTGCCGAAACGCCGGGACCGGTATCAGGGTTAAGGAAATAAAACCTACGAATGTCGTCACCGACGTCATAAAACAGGCGGTGCCGACTTCATGCCCGCTGGTGATGATTGCTTCCTTTTTTTCTTTGCCCTGGGTAAGTTCCAGAAGATAGGCGCAGCAGAGGTGGATTACATCGGAAGTGGCGACGATCAGGATGACCGCCGGGACCATGGCGATAAAGATGTTGATGTTTCGATCGATCAGTACCGCAAACCCCATGGCCCAGATTACGGCGATAAGAGATACCGCGAACGTTATGAAAACGGGCCAGAATTTTCGAAACAGCAGGTACACCGTCAGCAGGAGAACGGTGCAGACCATGGGAAAGAGACGAGAAATGTTGTAATAGGACTGTGCCATGATTTCCGACAGGGTGGCCATCAATCCCACGCGGTGAATGGCACCGGCGTCATAACCATTTTTTTCGAACAGATCCAGGACTTCCCGGACGATCAACGGCCCCCTTTCCACCGGCCGGTCCCGTGACGGCTCCAGTTCCACAATGACGGCACTGTGCTGCCCGTCGGGGGAGATGAGAAACCCGCTGTAGAGATCGTCTTCCCGGTAGATTTTCAGGAGATCTCCCCGGCGCTCTGAGTTGTCCAGGGCTTCCCTGCCGTATTTGTATACATGGAGGGTGTCATCATCCACAAAGGTGTGTTGGGCATTGAGGACACTGTCGACACGGTCGACATCCGGAATTTCAACAATTTCATCCACCACGGAAGCCAGCTTTTTAAGGCCGGCAGGAGAAAGCGGGTCGGCATCCGCATAGGCGATAATAAATACCTCGTCGCTGGCAAATGTCCGGATTCGTTCCAGGTAGCGCTGATAGTCGGGGTGATTGCCGAAAAAAATATTGCCGATGGAAGACGCGATGATCCCGTGGGTTGTAATGGCACCGAAAACGGCGGTGATCATAAAGATCACCCCGAGCACGAGCAACCGCCGGCGAATGATAAAGTGAATATAGGCGATCATGGGATCAGATCTCTATGATGGGTGCTATTGTGCATTCCTTTATATTACCACATTTTACCGATCCTGTTGTCAAGAAAAGTGTTTTCTCTTCAACCGGCCTGAAATGCAGAAATTTTTGAACAATGCACTCGTAAAGTTTGGTCAGCTCTCACATTTTAGTGCAGGTAAACCCGGTGGCTTGCGTGGCCTGATATGATCCTGTTGATTGCCAGGCAAATTCTCATTTCACAATCAAATCATAATCACCGATTACGAAAAAAATAGCTCAAAATAATGGAAAACTTTACAAAAAAGGTGGCTTTTGCTCAGAGAATCAATAATCATCCTGATTGGAGTCGATTTTTCAGCATTGTGCACCTCTTATGGATCGCATTGCATGGGATGAATATTTTTTATTGACAGTAAATTATATGTAAATTATAATTCAAAAAACGAAAGGCGTTCGAAAAACGAAATGACCTTTTTTTAGGTTTGATTCTATCTTCTGCCATCTACTGAATGCAAACGGAGGAAATATGTACGAAGACCTTAAAGGCAAAACAGCCCTTGTAACCGGCTCGGGCAAGCGCAGCGGAATCGGGTATGCCATTTCCCGCAAACTGGCTTCTGCAGGCATGAATATTATTATTGCGGATCTGGGGGATATCACTGTCGAGGATCAACAGATCAAAACGGGAACCCCAAATGAGATGGCCGACATTGCCGATGAGTTGAGCGGGACCTGGGGCATAGATGCAATGGCGGTAAATGTCGACGTCTCCAGCAATGAATCCATCCGCATAATGCTTGATATGGTGGAGATCAAACATGACCATATTGATGTGCTTTGCAACAACGCCGGGGCGTCCTTTGGCGTACCCAATGCCGTCCATACCTACGATGAAGATGCATGGATGAAAACCATAGATGTGAATCTTCACGGTGTTTTCCGAATGACGCGGGCCGTGATGCCTATGATGATGGGAGAGCCCGGCGCCATCATCAATACCGCCTCCAGGGCCGGCAAGGTGCCGCCGCTTTTTAACGGGGCCTATGCCGTAGCAAAGGCAGGAGTGATCATGCTCACAAAGGTGATGGCAAAAGAACTGGCAGGCCTTAAAATTCGGGTCAATGCCATTTGTCCTGGGCAGGTGGATACAGACCTTGAAAACTGGAAATTTGGTCTGGAAGCCCAGTTTTTTGATACAACCATTGAAGACCGCAGGCAAAAGATGTGCGAGGAGATTCCCGTGGGGCGAATCGGGTCACCCGCAGAAGTGGCTCGATTAGTGGCATTTCTGGCATCAAACCAGTCTTCCTACATGACCGGCCAGGCGATTAACATCACCGGTGGGCAGCTTATGGAGCTGTAACGGTCTGATTTTGTTAATTGAAATAGACAGAATACATTCATTAATTACTATCCCTTACATTAGGAGAATTAAGCATGGCGACGATAACAGGCGGGCAAATTGTAGCACAGGCGCTGATTGAAAAGCAGGTGGAATATATCTTTACCCTGAGTGGCGGGCATATTACGCCGATTTATCAGTACCTGGAGGGAAAGGAAATCGTACTGTTTGACACACGCCACGAACAGGCCGCCGTTTTTATGGCCGAGGCCTGGGGCAAACTGAACAGAAAACCCGGTGTGGCCATGGTTACGGCCGGGCCCGGGTTCACAAACGCACTCACCGGAGTTGCAAGTGCCTTTTTTTCAAATACGCCGCTTGTGCTTATCGCAGGCTGCGTGGGCCTGGATCATAAAGAGAAACTGGATCTTCAGGACATGTTCCAGGAACCGGTTATTTCTCCCATGGTGAAAAAGACCCTTGTCTGCCAGAAAGCCGAAAGGGCCCAGGAGTTTGTCGACATGGCCTTTCGCATCGCGACAAGCGGCCGCCCCGGACCCGTTTACCTGGAGTTTCCCGTGGATGTGCTCAACACTTCTGTTGAAGAAGAAACAGTTAAAAAAATACAAACAGCCGTCGTATCAAAACCGGTGGATCGCCAGGGAGCAAAGCAGGCCATTGAAATGATTCGCAATAGCGAAAAACCGGTGGTGATTGCGGGTACCGGCATATGGCAGGCTGAAGCGGAAACAGACCTTGTCTCGTTTATCGAAAAAAGTTCGGTGCCCATATTTACGTCTCTTTCCGGAAGGGGCACCATCCCCGACACCCACCCCTTATGTTTTGAGAGTTCCCTTGCCATCAGACCGGGTCCGGCTTTTGCCGCCTTTATTGAAACAGACCTGATCATAGTACTGGGCACCCGGATTTCGCTTTACTACATGTTCGGAGATATCTTAAACCCGGCTGCAAAGATGATTCAGGTGGACATCGAGCCCGAAGAAATCGGGCGGAACCGGGCCATCGACCTTCCGGTGGTAAGCGATCTCAAAGCCTTCTTGACCGAGTGCAACGATATTCTGGATGCCCGGGCCCTGATTGATGAATTAAAAGGACAGTTTTCCGGGTGGATCACCACGCTTAAAGGGGCCGATACCGCCGGAAAAGAACCGAGCAAGGTCGACTGGGAAAGCACAAATACCCCCATCCATCCCATGCGCCTGGCCCGTGAAATTGATGATTTTATGGACAGAGAAGATGATATCGTCGTGGCCGACGGTGGGGATACCACTACGTGGATGGGGATGACCCGCACCATGAAACAGGCCGGCCATTACCTTGACTACGGCATTTTCGGTTCCCTGGCCGTGGGACTGCCCTATGCCAATGCCGCCAAATTGAGATATCCGGAAAAAAGGGTCCTGCTCATTACAGGTGACGGCTCTGTCGGGTTTAATTTTATGGAGTTTGAAAATGCCATTCGCAAAGGGCTGCCCATTGTGGTCGTCATCAGCAATGATCTGGGATGGGGCATGATTCGTCACAGTCAGGAAATTAGAATCGGCCATGCCATTGAAGCCGGCACCTTCATCGGGCAGGTGGATTATCATAAAATGGTAGAGGCCATCGGCGGGAAAGGCTTTTTTGTTGAAAAACCCGAGCAGATCCGGCCGGCCCTGGAAGCGGCCTTTGCCTCTGGTAAAATATGCTGCATTAATGTTATGACCGATCCCACAACGGTGAGCCCCGGCAGTATGGCTCTGGCGAATGTGGGGGCGTATAAGGCATAGGATAAACACGAATTATGAATGATGAATATGGTTTCGCTTCGCTCTGGCGGCAAATTTCAAGATTTTTTTCCAGGTTATCGGTCTTGTTGTCCTGGCTGTTTTTATTCACAATGCCCTGGCATTGAACCTGGGTTACTGGACAGGACGGCTTTTTCGCCTGGAAGAAGGGGACTGCCGGGCCGTCTGCCTTGAGGTGGGAATCCAGAATTCCGCCCTTGGGCTCATTTTGGTATTTAATTTTTTCGGCGGGATGGGCGGCATGGCCATTCTGGTGGCCTGGTGGGGCACGTGGCATATTATTGCCGGTCTGATTACTGCGTTTATTTTCACCCGGTTCAAAACAGCGGAAGAAATTGAGAAATAATATTTTTGAGTCGAAAGGCGAATCATGTCACAGCAGCCGGTTAAAGAAAAAGTCGTCGTGATCACCGGCGCAGCCAGCGGCATCGGACTGGCCCTGGCCAAAAAAATTGCGCAGGAAGGCGCTTTGATCGGGCTCATTGATATGGACAAGGCCGCCCTTGAAGAGTGCGAAAAACAGTTTGACGACAACGGGTACCGCACCGTGGGTGTTGCGTGTGATGTGACCCGGCAGGAGATGTGCGAGTCTGCCGTGGAGAAAATAATAGAAGTCTTCGGCCATATCGATGTGCTTGTCAACAACGCCGGTATTACCCAGCGAAGCATTTTTACAAAAACAAAGATAGAAGTGTTTCAAAAGGTCATGGCAGTCAATTTTTTCGGTGCCCTGTACTGCACCAAGGCCGCCATAGACAGTATTATCAAACGTCGGGGAATGGTTATCGTCAATGAAAGTATTGCCGGACTGGCACCGCTTCTCGGCCGGACCGGATACAGTGCAAGCAAACATGCCCTGCACGGCCTTTTTACCTCCCTGCGATGCGAACTCAGGCATACCGGCGCTCACGTGATGATCGTGTGCCCCGGATTCATCAAAACCAACCTTCAGACCCGGGCCTTGGGCGGAGACGGCAATATTACGAGGGTTCCCCAGTCGACGGTAGGGAAGCAGGATGCCCCCGAGAGCGCCGCTGAAATCATATACCACGGCGCCGTAAAACGTAAAAATCTGCTGGTGTTGACATGGATGGGGAAAATCGGCTACTGGGTCAGCCGAATCGCCCCTGTCATTTATGAAAGAATCATGACCCGGCAGTTTAAATCAGAGCTAAATAACTGAATAGTGAGAAGTGAGAAGTGAAAAGTGAGAAGTGAAGGTATTCTGTCGATTTTAATCCGCAGATTTCGCAGATTACTCCGGTTTACTAAAAGCAAAAGCAGATTTAACCCCGGTTGAATCCCCAGAGGGGACCCCAGTTAAACAGGGCAGGCAGGGCAGGCACAGATTTTAATATGTTCCATCGTTCATTTTGGGATAATTAAAAAATATTTTACCATGAAGATCATGTGGGCCATGAAGGGATAAAAAATAATTCTTCGGGTTCTTCATGATAGAGCAAATGTCTGAAATTATAGCCCGGAGTCCTAATTCCATAGATTTTAATAAAAAAGATAGAGCGAAGCGATACCACAAGTTTTCAATTTTCACTATTCAGTTTTCACTTTAAAGCGGTTTTCCATGGGACTAAAGGAAAGAAGACAAAGAGAAAAGGATCAGCGCAAGAAACAGATCCTGGACGCGGCACGCAGCGTCTTGTATGAAAGCGGCCTGCAGGCGGCTTCCATCAACAGAATTGCCAGGCTGGCTGAACTGGGCGTCGGTACCATATACTCCTATTATCAGAACAAGGATGAGATATTTATCGCCCTGCAGCAGGAAGGCCTGGAATTGCTGTGTGCAAAATTAAAAGAGATTGACGATACTGCGGCGGCCCCTGTTGAAAAACTGAAACAATATGCCATCGCGTATCTGGATTTCAGCCGGAACAACAGGGAATACTATGATATTATCAATTATTTCCTGGCATCGCCGGAAGTGATGTTCCCCCAGCCTTTGAAGGACCGGATCGACCGCCGGGGCAACAATATCCTGCAGGTTGTGGCCGGCACCATTAAAGAAGGCAGCGAAACCGGTATCTTTGTCGATGTGGATGCCGACCGCTATGCCATGATCCTCTGGGGTACCCTGCAGGGCATGCTGCAGCTTAGAAAAATGGAAAATACCATGTTAAAGGGGGAAGGCTATGAGGGCCTGTACGAAGAGTCGGTGGAAAATTTTATAAAGGGCCTTTACCTGTGATCGCAGCCCCTTACTTCATGTAGTAGCCCGACACGCGCCATCTTCCATCCGTGTCCAGCATGGGCGTAACGGTTTCAATGGCATTTTTTTCAATTTTATGCCTTTGTGCTGATTGTTATGATGCAATGCTTCTTTTTATTGACGCACAGGATGTTCCTTTAACGCCTCTTATTACTGAACCTTTAAACAATGATGAAAACGGACTATTTCACAGGGGCAATGATTTATCAATAACGTATATCAGCGGGACTGTGCGGCATGAATCTATGGTATGGTCACAGGCTCTTAAAGGAAATAACTATAAGCGCTGTCACCGCTGCTCATGGAGCAATAGAAACGCGTAATTTTAATCTTGTTTTTCTTTTTACAATCTCTTGGCGAGGTCTGACAATCAGGAAAATAAATTTTTATCCATAGCCTTTTCCCGGGCAGCTTCCCTGGTTATTATTTCTTTGCCTATAAGCTGTTTAAGGTGTTGATCCATGCTCTGCATCCCCACGGATGTACCGGTCTGAATAATAGAACGTATTTGAGATATCTTTCCATCTCTGATCATGCTGGCAAGCGCAGAAGAGCCGATAAGAATTTCAACGGCCGCGCATCGACCTTTGCCGTCTTTTGTTTTAATAAGCTGCTGGGCGATAACAGCCTTCAAGGATTCCGACAGCATGGTACGGGTTTGCTCCTGCTGTTCTGATGGAAAGGCGTTTATGATGCGGTCTATGGTTTTTGCCGCACTGTTTGTATGGAGCGTTCCAAAAACCAGAATGCCCAGTTCCGCACACGTCAGGGCAAGAGATATCGTTTCCAGATCCCGCATTTCACCCACCAGTATAATATCAGGATCTTCACGACTTGCTACTCGTAAAGCATCGGCAAAACTTCTTGCGTGGGTACCGATTTCTCGTTGCGAAAAAAGACATTTTTTATTGAGGTGAACAAATTCAAGCGGGTCCTCGATGGTAATAATATGTCCGTCCCGGTTGTTATTTATGTAATCAATCATGGCCGCCAAAGTGGTCGATTTGCCGCTGCCGGTGGGACCTGTAACCAGAACCAGGCCCTGTCTGAACTCAGCTATTGTTTTTATCACTTCAGGCATATGCAACTCTTCAAGGGTCAGGATTTTTGTTGGAATGATACGAAAAACAGCACTGATCCCGCGCTGCTGATAAAAAAAGTTACACCTGAAACGACCTGTCCCTTCCAGTTCATAGGCCATGTCAAAATCACGGTTTTTTTCAACATAGGCCTGCTGCTTTGGCGAAAGTAGTTCGAAAAGAATTTTAAGGTTGGATTCAGGTGTCAGAACAGGATGTTCTATCGGTACCAGATCGCCCTTCAGCCGAAGCAACGGCGGAAACCCTGTTACCATGTGCAGATCGCTTGCTCCCCTCTCCTTCATCTCCCTGAAATATGTATCAATGACGGCCATAATTTTGTCATACCCCATTCGTAATCTTCCGGTTTGCGTTTTTTTGTCGACATGTTTTCTATAAAGTTTCAAAAAGCTTTTTGTTGTTTGCGTTCGCTGTTGCGTCTTTCAGACTTATTTTTTTCGCTTTTAGCAACGCCAGAATAGATTCATCCATAATCATCATACCGGCCCCCTTTCCGGTTTGCATCATTGACGGGATCTGGAAGGTTTTTCCGTCGCGGATAAGATTGGCCAGCGGAAGGGTTCCAGTTAATATTTCGAGAGCCAGTTTCATAGATTTATTGTCCGTACCCGGTATAAGCCGCTGGGTGACAACCGCCCTCAGGGCTTCGCTCAGCATGGCCCGAATCTGGCTTTGCTCCCCCGGGGGATAGGCATCAATAATGCGATCGATGGTTTTGGGTGCACTGGAAGTGGCAAGGGTGCCTATTACAAGATGACCGGTTTCAGCCGCCGATATGGCAAGGGATATGGTTTCAAGATCCCTTAGTTCTCCGATTACGATAACATCCGGGTCTTCCCTCAGTGCACTCTTCAGCGCATTTGCATAAGAAAGGGTGTCCCTGCCGAGTTGGCGCTGATTAACAGTTCCACGCTTTACTGGATGTATAAATTCGATCGGATCTTCAACTGTGAGGATATGGTGCGCACGATTTGTATTTAAATAATCGACCATGGCTGCAAGAGTGGTTGATTTTCCATGGCCTGTTGCGCCGGTTACCAGAATTAATCCCTGATGATTATCCAGAAGTGTGTTAACACCGGCAGGCATCCCAAGTTCTTTCAGGGTTGGGATTTCAAAGGGAATTACGCGAAAAACAGCACTCAGGCCATTATGGTGAACCATTGCACTTCCGCGAAATCGACCAAGATTCGGTATTTCAATGGCAAAATCGAGCTGAAGTTCATTTTTAAGCCTTTTTTGCTGATCCTCGCTGAGGATTTCGTATATGGCCTTTTTGCATTGCTCCGGTGAAAGCGGATTGTTTTTGACCTTCCTGAGTTTGCTAAAATGCCGCAGAACGAAAGGCTCTCCGGGTACTATGTGAATGTCGGAGGCTTTCAAATTAACTGCCATTTTAAAAATTTTCTCCAATATCGCCATAAATGCACCTTTTATCTGTTATCACGAACCATTCGCGCGAATTAAATCTTAGCCTTATACAGTGTGTGCTTTGAATTATTGCGCTGTTTTATCGGTTATCATGTCGGCAGGCACAATGATTTCGATATGGTTCTTTTGAACATTTAAAAGGGATGTATGAAAAATCAGGGTGCCGTTAATGTCCGTCACTTCAGCATCCGTCACTGCTATAAAACTTTTTGCCTCAACAATATAGTCTGTCAGACGGGCATTTAAATAAAGGGAGATATTCCCCTTGATGCGGTGCTGTGCCGTCAGTATTACCACTTCAGTTTTGTCTGTTTGCTCACCCAATGCTTTATCCTCCCTATTGGTTGATTTTCAGGTATCATTTCGGGATCATTCATTTTTAAGGTATCCGGAGTTCAAGTCGAAACAATTGTTCTTCAACAGGGTCTTTTATTTTTTTCACGGCCCTTGAATCCGATACAAAAAACAACCGGTACCCCCAAGACCCAGAACAGGGGAATGTTTACTTTGACCGGACTCGCGCCCTTCAACCCGACTTGTCTAAGCCTATGCTTTTCGGAAGAGAATTTCAAGTTTTAAAAAAAGTGGTGCCCCTCGGCAGGATCGCCTATTTTATCGATTTTTCAACAATTTCAGCCCGCCCCAACCGGCTCGATATGGAGGTTCAAAAGGCCGGAAAAGCTAATAAACATATATTGACAAAAACATTTCAACTATATAAATTGGTTGCAAAAAGTATGAAATATTAGATTTTTTGACGCTTTAAAGTACGGTGGGGTAAGTGCGCTAATCGAGATGACACCGGCCGACACCGGCCGACACCCGGAATGCAACAGATTATTAAGCCTATTTGCGCATAAGGCCACTATTCGATATTCTGTTTTTTTTCTTCTGTTTTCGGCTTCACAAGTACAAGGGCCGTCATCATGACGGCAAGTGATATCCAAATCCATAACGAATGCTGTTCCCCAAAGATCAGTATGCCCCAGAAAACACCTGACAATGTAATAACATAGGCTGTCTGGCTGGCGAAAACAGGCCCTGTCTGCGTAATCAGATATATAAATGTGCCATAGGCCAAAATGCTGACCAATGCCATGGCAATAATAGACCACTCCACAGGTCCCAAAGGCCAGTTTATCGGTACAAAGACACCATCGCTGAACATAAGTGGTGTCATAACCACCGTTGATGCCAGAAACATACCCCCGGCCGTGGTATAGGCGTTTATGCCTTCCGGTAGACGGATAGCGATAATCATACTTTCCGTTGTGTAACACAGTGCCGCCGCAACACCGGCCATCACCCAGATCCATGAATCGGGATCAGGCATGCTCTCTTCAGGGCCAACCAGTAAAATGATTGAAAGCATGCCCAACAATACACCCAGCACACGTCCCGGCGCTATTTTTTCAACACGCAAAAATACAGCCGCAACAAACGTCATTAACGGGACTGTTGCTATGGTAATGGATAAAACGCCTGCTGAAATGCGGGATGCTCCGTAAAAAAGTAAGGTGTTGGGAATGGCAAGGCCGAAGATTCCGCATAACACATAAAAAATGACATGCCTGCGTTTCAAAGGAATCGGTCGGCGTTTTACCACACTGAACGAAATAAGTGCAATTGCCGCAATCAGGGACTGCCAGTAGGTGATTCCCATAGGGTGCCCGCCACCTTCTGCAGCAATTTTTGCAAGAGAAAATGTCAGCCCCCAGACGATTCCCAAGGTCAGCAGCACAATCCAGGCCTGGAATTGGTTAAAAATAGATATGGAAACCTCCTGAATCGGTTCAGGAAAAGTGCTGGTGTCAATTGTTACAGCAACTTTTGAATCAGTGCTGACTTTTTGTGACCCTTTACTATTTTTTAACTCGTGCATTGCAATTTGTCCGATACTATGCTGTTGTATTGCATGTCTGTGCATTTTGCGGGAAATAATGCCCTGTGTGCAGGCTTGAGGGGAGATGCTCAAATACCTGCAAATTTATGCCAACTATTTACCGATAGCGTCGATTTTTCCATACTTTATTATGGCCTGACCGGAAAGTGAGAAACATTTAAAATTTTGATACATTAGGTTCAAAAAAGTAAAACGAAGATTTCTCATCCGGATGCATTTTTCACTTGCATTGCAAACCCTAAAATGAAAAATATTCGTGGGAAATACTATGAGAAAAATCATCGAAAAGCAACTAAAATTTAATCAGCTTGACATTTCCAGCATTGAATTAGTTCTGCGTTTACGGGATGAAATTCCACAGCTATTGGCAAGCCTGCAGGCCAGGGTGGTATTTGGTTTTTTTTGTCGGATAGAGCATGGCCTTTATGGAGAGTGATCAGGGCCGCTGCTGAGAAGAAGAGACTATCGAAGCGAGGTCTATCAACGCGGTTCGAGTCAGGCACGCCAGCATGCGCTGCTTAACCGCTGCCGGTTATGGAAGGGAAAAAATGAAAAAATTGAAATTTGTGTTCCTGGTTCTAATTCCCGTATTATTTCTTTGTGGATGCTATGAGTCCAAAGTTCCATTGTCAAAAAATCCGTCGTCTAAAGTTGATGGGAGATTGATCAGAAGCTGGATAACCATTCCTAATGACAATAAGGAAAAGGATATTTTTTTATTGTTACGAAAATTTAATGAGAATGAATATTTAGCAGCCTGGAAAGAAGGTGAAGATGACAGAACTGTCATCGTAAGAGGCTTTAGCACCAGGATCAATAATACGAATATTATGAATTTGCAAAACATTACATCTCTTGAGAAAAAGGATAGGACATACGTTTTTGTCAAGTATGATTTCAATGAAAAAGGGAATCTGGTTATCAATATTCTTTCCAATGATTATGATAGTTTAAAGGGAAAGAAATTCAAGTCGTCTAAAGACTTTAACGATTTTGTCCAGAAAAACATTTCTCAAAAAGGATTGTTTGGCGACAGCATCGAATTCAAACCAACAAAAGAGATCCGTTTTGAGATTAATTCGTAATAAGTCGGTGCACCGGATGGCCATTCCGCCGGCGCTCTGTGGCAACCGGGAGTGAATGGTGTCACCTCTCGATGGGGGTGATTCACCGTAATAGTATCGATCCTCGGAAATCATTGAACGAGAGGAGAAAAAAAGATGGGAAAAGAATACGGGGTGTATCGCACGGACAAGGGGACGGGAAATCGTCGATGGGCATTTATTCTGCCGATACTTATTTTGTGTCTCTCCGTTTTATTGGCAGTGATCGGCTGCGACGGTTCCTCGGGGGGGCACTCACAGACGGTGATCAATTCTCTGGAGGATACTAATCCGCCCGCTGCAGACACGGTGACATTGAGATCTGCCCTTGACGCGGCAGCCCCAGGTGAGAAGATTACCTTTGATGAATCTCTTGATGGAGAAACTATCGAGCTTACCATTGTAGGCAACGATCATAGCATACTTGTCGGCGAATGGCAGGATATGTATCCCGATCTCGATGCCGGCGTGATGATCACCGAGTTGTATGGCTATTACGATCGTGACTTCGGCAAGTCCGCACTCTACGCACACAAAGACGTGGTCATCGACGCCTCGAACCTGCCCAACGGCATTACCATTGCCTGGGCCAACCCGAAGGTCGACGCCAGGGTGTTGGCCGTCTACGGCAACCTGACCATGTCAAATGTGACCATTACCGGCGGTAGAATCGTTGCAGAGGTGATGGAAGGACTCAACCCTACAACCCAGACGGCGACCCTGGCCCGGGGCGGCGGCCTTGCCGTCTGGGGCTTGGCACGACTGAGTCACTGCACCCTCCATGACAACCACTGTGACAAGTCTGCCGATACCGAACCAGAGCGTGATCAAGGCGCTTTCGGGGGCGGGATCTATGCGGATGTGGTGGAACTTGACGACTGTATCATTTCGGGCAATTCCTGCGTCGGCTCCGGCGTTTCCGGCGGTGGCGTCTTCGTCGTTGGCGGTGCTGATCACTCGGCAACCCTGTCAACCCTTGACCGCTGTGCCGTAACGGGCAATCTGCTCGAAGCCAGTGCTGCCTACGGTGCGGGTGTCTATTCCGACGGCGGTGGCATCGGTCAGCGAAAGACACTGAGACTGAGCAACTGCACCGTCGTCGCCAACGTTATCGCCGGTACCCCTTCCTTTCGCGGGTATTGGCGGGGTGGCGGAATTTACATGTCCAACGGCTATATGGAGCTGCAGGGGTGCACCATCGTCGAGAACCAGGTTTCCGGCTACTGGCGCGAAGACCTGCTGGGAAAGTGCAGTCTCGCAGGCGGCGTTGCGGCCACCATCGGTCTGGCCCATGCTGTGGAAAGTATGACCATCGGTCATTGCATCATCGCGGGAAATACCGTGGCGGACCTCGGCAGCGAAAAAGGCACCTATGCCCAGGACATCTTCACCGGTTCGCTGCTTTACTTCAAGAGCCGCGGCTACAATCGCATCGGTGTCATCGATTTTTCCCAGATGCTTGTTCCCGTGGGTGAACCCAGGTGGTGGTCATTATGCCGGCGGCATTATCCAAAGGCGGGCGATGAGAAGGTGGGCACTTTGAGCGATGTTCTCGATATCAGTGATGGCACTTATTCAACGGTGGCCCGGTCCATGGGTATTGATGCTGGTGAGCCTGCCGTTCTCTATTACCCGCCTACGGGCAGTGCCGTTAACCGGATTCCGTTGTCGTACACCGTCAAAGAAATCTTAGCCGAGTATACCGTCGAAGCCGGGAAGGAGGATAACTTCCTTGAGATTTTTCTTGCACGTGTGGAAGACCATTTCGGTCTTTCAGATTACGGACCCTCAGGTTTAGGTTTTGCTTATAATTTCACCGTTGAATTCGAGGATTTCCTTGCCACCAACGATGACTTTTATTACGATCCTTCGGATAATCGCATCTTGACGGTTGCAGCCACGGCTTTTTTCGGCCCCGCCGAGACCTGGGTCAAAGAGCCTGAAAACTACCCGCTGATTCTCTTCTGGCACCAGTTTGATACCGCCATAGCAGCAGCTGTACCGAGTCTTGGTGATGAGCTCATTGGCGACGACCAGTGGAATGACCTGTTTGATTCTGGCCCTCTCGATGAAAATGAATTTGTCGATTTCAGAATCGGTTACATCTCGGGCGCCTACGATTTGCTCGATCTGGATCAGATCGGCACCCCTCGACCTATAAACAGCCGCGGCGATATCGGTGCCATTGAAGAAAGATAAAAGCCCCCGTTCCAAGGGGCAAAAACCGCGCGTGCAGTGCCCGGTGTCTGCTGCGGAAAGGCCTTACCATTATCCATGAAGCCAAGTTTCGAAGAACTCGATTACCAGAAAACCCACATGGGCGAACTGATCCTTCAACGCCGGACCATGCTGTCCCTCAATGGCCGGGAGATTTACGAGATCAAGCTCGGCGAGGAATATCTCATGTCGAGCCTGTTCCATGAATCCGAAGTGGCCCTGGCAAATATCGGCCTGGGTGAGTTGGACGGGGCGGGGTGGGACGTCGTGGTCGGCGGCCTCGGGTTGGGCTATACGGCGGTGGCCGCTTTAAAGTTCAAGCAACTGAAGCGTCTGATCGTTATCGAAGCGCTGGCACCGGTTGTCGAATGGCACCGTCGTGGCCTGGTGCCCAACGGAAAAACGCTTACCCTTGATGACCGCTGTGTATACCGCCATGCCGACTTTTTTGCCCTGGTCCGCGGTGATGGCTTTGACCCGGACGTAAACGGCACCCAGTTTGACGCTATTTTGCTGGATATCGATCACACCCCGGAATTCCGGCTGCACAGCAGTCACGAGGACCTGTATTCAGAGGGCGGTATGCACCGGCTGAGATCGTTTTTAAAGCCCCATGGCATCTTCGCCCTCTGGTCAAACGATCCGCCGGAAGATGCGTTTCTTAAACTTCTGTCCACTGTTTTTGCCGGTGCCGAAGGTCATATTATTGAATTTGACAATCCCCTGTTGCAGTCTGTGGCCACCAGCGGCGTTTACGTGGCGCGTTGCAGCTAAATGCTTGGTTGACAAATTCACAAAATATTTATAGTAATTGCATCCTTTTAAAACAGGAGCCGACAGGCTTTCCGGCCGGAACAAGGATGTAAAAACGGTGAATACCATCAGCACGGACACAAAAATTGACAACAAACAAGAGACCCTGGCAGACATACTCGGGTGTATTCCTATTCTGGAAAAAATTGCGAACCGGTTCGAACTTCTGGCGCAATTGTCGGAACATCAGCGGATTGCCCTGATCACTGCTGCTGGAAAAATATCCCGGCCCGACCGGAAAGAAATTAAAAAGCGTAACAAGGACAAAAAACAGCAAAAACGCATGGCCGTTGTGGAAAAAGAGCGCCGGCTAAGGGCGGGTTCAGGGATCCGCAAGGCCAGAAAAGATGCGGTCTTTACTGCGCCCGTGCAGATTTCGTATGCCGCTCGGGAAGCGCAGAAAGAAGATACCGCCCGGACACTGGAAACGCCGCGGAACTGCTATGTGTGCAAGGCCGAGTTTACGCACCTCCATCATTTTTACGACGCCATGTGCCCCCAATGCGCCAAACTTAACTATCTAAAACGCTTCCAGACAGCTTCCCTTAAAGGGCAGGTGGCATTGATCACAGGCTCCCGGCTCAAAATCGGATATCAGGCCACATTGATGATGCTCAGGGCCGGGGCAAGGGTGATTGCCACTACCCGCTTTCCCAAGGATTCGGCCCTGAGATTTTCCGGAGAGTCGGATTTTCCCGACTGGGGCCACAGGCTCCAGATCTACGGACTGGACCTGCGCCACACCCCCAGTGTGGAGCTTTTTACCGACTATATTAAGGAAACCTGTCAGCGCCTGGACATCCTCATCAACAATGCAGCCCAGACCGTCCGACGCCCGCCCGGATTTTATGCCCATCTCATGGAAAATGAAACCAGGAATACGGCACAATTGCCAGTGGATGCCCAAGCTCTTTTGGGGCAGTATCAGACCTGTATCTCCAGGCTGGAATACGGGCAGGCGGAAAATGAAGGCAGTGAAAAGGCCTTACCCGTGACCTGGAACGGCACAGCCCCGGGCGTGGGGTTGCGCATGTCTGCCCATCTCTCCCAGATTCCCTATTCCTATGACCATTGCCTGAATGTACCGGAAGTTTTTCCGACAAAAAAACTGGATGCCGACCTTCAGCAGGTGGACCTTCGGAAGACCAATTCCTGGCGGCTGCGGCTGGGAGAGATCCAGACCTCGGAAATGCTTGAGATCCAACTGGTCAATTCCGTGGCCCCCTTTGTCTTGTGCAACCGGCTGGCGGATTTGATGAAACAGGAGTACACCGGGCAAAAACATATTGTCAATGTTTCGGCCATGGAAGGAAAATTCCTGCGGTTTAAAAAAGGCAGCCGCCACCCCCATACCAACATGGCCAAGGCCTCCTTGAACATGCTCACCCATACTGCGGCCAGTGATCTGGCGAAATACGGGATTTTCATGAATTCCGTTGACACAGGCTGGGTCACGGATGAAGATCCTGCCATCCTGGCCAGGCGCAAACAGGACTGCCATGATTTCCAGCCGCCCCTGGATATTGTGGACGGGGCGGCAAGGATTTGTGATCCGTTTTTTCACGGCATTCTGACTGGAAAACACTGGTGCGGTAAATTTTTAAAGGATTATTTCCCCATCGACTGGTAGTGCCGGATCTGCATCCGGACAGCCGGCTGCATCAATACACCGTTCTTTGGGAAAACCCCCTACACGAAAATGGATATGGAATTTTATTTTACCGAAGACCATCTGATTGCCTTTCTCAAGGCGGCTAAAAAATTGCTTAATTTTGGTTGAAGTATGGAGGTAATTTATGGAGTTATTTGAAGTTGACATACAGACATGTAACAAAGACGAAATCTGTGCCGCAATTTGTCCTGCGGGCATCATTGAAATACAAAAAAACGGATATCCTGCTCCTGCGGCAGGGGCTGAAGATATATGCATTCGATGCGGCCATTGTGTGGCGGTTTGCCCAACGGCCAGCCTCTCCCACCGTGCAATGTCCACGGGAAAGTGCCCGTCCATACAAAAAGAATTACAGCTTTCCACAGCACAATGTGAACAATTTTTGCGTGCCCGGCGCTCCATAAGAGCATACAAAAAACAATCCGTGCCTCAAAACGAGCTTTTAAAATTGATAGATTTGGCCGGATACGCACCCAGTGGACACAATTCTCAGAGCGTAAAATGGCTTGTTTTAGGAGACATGGATGAATTACAACATCTTGCCGGGATCACCGTTGACTGGATGCACTGGATGGAAAATAACATGCCGAAAATTGCGTTGTCTCTACATATGGACAGGGCGATCCGCCGATGGGAAGAGGGAAAGGATATCATCTTTCGAAATGCACCTGTTGTAATAATTGCCCATGCATCAAAAAATGATTTTTCAGCCCCGACATCAGCCACCATCGCTCTGACCTATCTTGAATTGGCCGCAACCAGTATGGGGCTGGGATGCTGCTGGGCAGGCTATTTCCATGCAGCGGCAACGACTTTTCCCCCTATGCTGGAAGCTTTGCCGCTTCCCGAAGATCACAAATGCATGGGCTCCATGATGGTGGGGTATCCCAAATTCAGATATTACAGACTTCCTTTGCGCAAGCCGCCTGAAATCACATGGCAATTATAATACAAACGGTAACCGTTCACGGTTGACAGTTACCGGTTCAAGCCTCAATCCGCTTTTGCCCTGGCCTCGAATTCAGCCACCAGGCCGTCGATGGTTTCTTCGGCACCTTCGGGCAGGGCCTTGGGTTGATGGTTTGCCAGAATTTCTATGCTTTTTTCATACGCAAGTTCAGTGAGGTCCCTGCCGTCGGTGATGTCCTGCCAGGCCTCTCGTGAGTGACGATCAAACAAAAAGGCCTGCGATTGAGTTCTGACCCGATCAAAGGTATGGCGATGGGTAAGAAACGTTCCGCCGGGGCCGACCTCGTCGATAAGATCCAGGGCCATTGATTCGTTGTCCACCCTGACGCCTTCCAGTATCCTGTGGATATTGAGAATACATTCATGGTCCATGATCAGCTTGGCGTAATCAAAGGTAATCCCGCTTTCAATGCCTCCGGCACCGAAAAGCATATTGGCTCCGGCAAAAGACAGGGTAAGCGCATTCATGGTAAACTGATAAGCAGCCTGCGCATCGGGAAGTTTGGAATCACTTACGCCTGAACCGATACGGCAGGGGATTTGATAATAATGCCCCATCTGGGCAATGGCCGAGCCGATAAGCGCCCATTCCGGAACCCCCACCACTCCCACTCCTGTTTTCAGATCCATGATGGTGCTGCATGAGCCAAAGGTGACGGTGGTCCCTTTTTGGGTGATCTGGGCCAGAACCAGGCCGCTCAGGTGCTCGGCCACGGTCTGAACGATCGTACCGGCCAGGGTGACAGGCCCGGTACCGCCGGAAAGGGCCATTGCCATCACATCTACGTTTATCCCGGCCTCCACTGCAGTGATGAGTGTTTCACAGAACTGCACGGTCAGGACCAGCGGACTGATTGGGCAGCAGGAACAGGTACAGATAGGCCTTTCACGCAGCTTGTCCATGCCTCCTGCCGCCGCCGCCGCCATTTTAACAATGGTCTCCACGCTGGCTTTATCCACCATTCCTATGGTGATGTGTTTGCTGTTGTGGGTAATCAGGGCGTGAAAATTATGCACGGCCTGGACAACCGGCATTTGATCCCCCGGGCAGAGGGTACGCTGACAGAAAGCAAGTCCGTCAAGGGCGTCGATGAGGCGGTAAACATCAAAGCAATCCTGTTTTGTGGAATTGCGATATTCACGGGTAACAGGGTCGATGATATTGACCTGCTCACCGAAAGTACTGAATCCAACACGATTGTCTTCAAGGTAAAAATTCTTTTCAGGATCCCGTGCATAATAGGTAATATTTTTTGGGGCGCTTGACAGGCTTTCCGTTACCATCCATTCAGGAATTTTGACGAGCCAGTATTTCCCCTTCCGGTCCACCGAAGCTCCCGCACTGTGCAATCGTTCGGCCGCTTCTTCCATTTCCACCAGAACGCCGGTGTGTTTTAAAATATGGCACGCGCCGTGATGAATGCTATCCAAATCGTCTCGGGTTAAATATTTCAATCCCAGGCCGTTCATGGCGGCCACGCCGGTTCTTTCTATCTGCATGTCCCATTCCTTTCATCTAACCCGGTCAAGCCGGAAATAATAAATTACAAGCACCAAAAGACAAACAAATTCCAATATCTAAATCTCAAATAAGAGTCAAAGCAAATTATTTGCTCACACATCGCCTGGAGTTGTTTTGTTATTTTGATTTATTTTTTGATAAAAACACCGAATTTTAGAATTTAGATACTAAGCCATGGCGGACAAAAAATTAAAGCCACTTGCGCCCCCCTGTATAATAAAGTTTGATCAAAACCAAGAAAAAAAACAACAAACGGCACACAAATGTTTTAAAAAAGAAAAATACTTCGGCGTACCCCCCTAATCTATCAAATCTATAGTAAGACATACCTTGTCCATCAAAGGGACGGACCGCCAAAGCCACCGGGATATTCGAAAAAACAGGTGTTGTCAGACTACCTTTGCAGGAGACTGCAAGACCATGTCAAAACAACATTCTTAAAAAGCGTTTGCCCTTCCTCGACTTTGACGAAAGCTTGACATTCCGATTATAGTTGTGAGATATTACATAAAAACAGCAGTATTTTTTCCCGACATCCTACCCGTACAAACAGGAGAAACTTATGAATATAATGAGATCAATTCTCAGGGCGACCCTTGTTCTGGCAACCGGCGCTGCCTGCCTGTTTCCTATTTTACTTCATGCATCGGAGTTTTCAGCAGATCTTCATATCTCCGCACCCCAGGCAAAATTTCTGTATAAATTATCCGTCATTGATACCCATTACCGCCTTGAAAAAATTAAAGGTCCCATGACCGTTCCGCCTTTTCCCACCATCATCAACCGCGCTACCGGCCTCACCTGGGGGCTCAACCCTCAAATGAAACAATATATGGAAGAACGGGATCCGGTAAAGACCATGATGATGAATCCTATCGCAGGATGGGCTTATATGCGAAAAGATTTGGAGAAGACGCCGGCCGGAACCGAAAAAGTTCAAGGATACACCTGCCGGGTTATTGAATTTCGGGAACCGGGTAAATCCACGGTCGCAGCCAGAGTCTGGTTTTCACAAAAACTCGATTTTATCGTAAAAGAAGTCACCTACGGCTTGAACGCCAATCCCGTGATGGAACTCAAGAACATCAAGGAGGGGCCGGTTGATGCGGCACTTTTCAGGATTCCGGCGGGATATACCAAAGCCGGAGGACCAAAAACGGTTCCAGTGACAGCGGCTTCTAAACCTCCTGCAGCTGCATCTACTACACCAGCTTCCGGAAATATCATATTCATTCTCGATGCTTCCGGCTCCATGTGGGGGCAGGTGGAGGGAACGGCCAAGATCGCCATCGCAAAAGAGGTGCTCACCGGTTTGATCCGGGATCTGCCGGAGGATGCCGTAGTCGGGCTTGTGACATACGGCCATCGCCGCAAGGGGGACTGCGACGACGTTGAAGAACTGATCGCCCTGGGGCCGCTGGACAAGGCAAAGATGACGGCCCGGATCCAGGCTCTCAGCCCCAAGGGAAAGACGCCCATCAGTCGGTCCGTACGCCTGACCGCCGGGCGCATCAAACACCTGGAGGACGAAACCACCATTATCCTGATTTCCGACGGCAGGGAGACCTGCGACCCGGATCCCTGCGGCCTGGTGAAGGAACTCAAGGCGGCAGGTATTAAATTCGTCATGCACGTCATCGGGTTCGACGTCACCGAAGAGGAGCGTGAACAACTGGAATGCATGGCCAGGGCCGGAGGAGGAAAGTACTACACGGCCGGTAACGCCGGTGAATTTCTTGCGGCGGCTAGGGAAGTGGTTGAAGCACCGACCTTTACCGGCGGGTATTTGAAAATAACATCTCTTAAAGAGGGGCAACCCTTCGATGCCCGTGTGGACGTGTACCGCCAGAGCGATAACAAAAGCATGGGCA
>CAYQNS010000027.1:0-31313 GCA_964418755.1 uncultured Desulfobacteraceae bacterium | reverse complement strand
GCCAGATGTCACTGTAAAAAACTTTTTTATTAACAAACTGGTAATGCTCCCGTTTCGAACCCTATCAAGATGTTGGTAAACTTTTTGTTCTGTCCCGTTTATAGCCTTTAGAGTGGCTTTTATCTCATCAGGATAGATCGCTAAAACAACATCTTTCATGTCTCGATGGATTTTTGTTATGTCAAGAGCTGCTTGGAGGGAGGCATTTGAGACAACAAGTGGATGTTCGTAAATTCTTCTTGTTAGATCACCCAATGTGTACAATCCCTTTATTGTAAATATTCCAATAGAGATAAATATTAGTAGGATTAACATGAAGCTTATGGCTAATTTGTTTTTTTTTATCCTATCGGAAAGAGGGATCATTGATAGCTCATTTTATTTTTTGTTGCCGGAGATTAGTTACTCATCGCATTACGATGAGTAACCAGGCTTTTGGGTTTTCGGTTTTTAGGCATCAGTCTGAAAAACGCAGCTGATTTGAATACCGACTCTCCCTTGATACCATATCCATCTGATAAATCAAGATGATTAAGCCCTTCTCTTTTTTTGCCCGGCTTTTTTTGACAATGCCGTTAAATTATACCTCTGTGGGGGTCCGATATCCCAAAAACTGGTGGGGTCGCTTGTTATTGTATATATCGAAATACGCTTCAAGTTTTAAGGGAGAAGGGCCAAAGACAACATAAGGCAACATAAGGGTCACATCTCTATTAGCATCTTAGTTGACATCTGTCTGCGCAGATGCTATCAGGGAAACATGTCAAGGCCATGGAGAATTGAGTTTAAAGGTGCCCTGTATCACGTTCTTTCACGAGGGAACGAACAAGGGGATGTATTTTGGGATGAAGAGGATCGGACCTGTTTCATTTACCTTATGGGTGAAATGTCAGATCGCTTTAATGTGGATATTTTTGCCTATGTATTGATGGACAACCATTATCATATTCTTTTTCGAACAAACGATCCCAACCTTTCAAGGGCGATGCAGTGGCCGGGTGTTACTTATACAAGGCGTTTTAATAACCGCCATGCCCGCAGCGGTCATCTGTTTCAAGGCAGGTTTAAAAGTCTTATCGTAGAAAACGATGCTTACCTTGTCCGTTTGTCCTGCTACATTCATCGAAATCCTTTAAGAACGGGTATCGTTAAACGTCTTATTGATCATAAGTGGAGCAGTTATCCGGTATATGCCTATAACCGAAAGTATCCCGAATGGTTGAAGACAGATATCGTATTGTCGCAGTTCGGTAAAGATAATCCGCAACTATCCTATCGGAAAAAGGTGCAGAGATATTCAAAAGAGGAAGCATCTCTGTTTGAGGAGCTGCGTTATGGCCTATTTTTCGGAACAGTCGGATTTGCCGATAGTCTGAAATCCAGATTTTTAAAAGAGGCTCACCCTGAACTGCCCCAACAGCGTTTATTGCTTAAAAAGCATGAACCCGAGAAACTGATTACAGGCTTATCGGATGCATTAGGATGCGACATTGCATCCTTCAGAGAATCTTTAAGGATACCGGAAAAGGATAAAGCGACCAGGGATTTAATGCTATATTTTTTGTGGCAAACACGCCGTTTCACAAATCGGAAAATATCGGAACTGTTCGGCCTGTCATACACATCCGTTGGCATACGAGTTGGTATTGTTAGAAAAAAACTTATAGACGAAAAAATCTTTAAAAAAAAATATGACGAAATAAGTATGCTAATGGAGATGTGACCCCAATTTTCCCAATTTTCCGATGTTCATTGCCATCATGCATAGTACCTGAGCGGGCTTGATTTCAAAGCCATTGTCATTAGATTCTTATCTCTGATTTTCGTGTTATTTTGGCAAAAGAATTAAGAAAACCTTTTTGGTTCTGGTTTGTCCAGGTTAGGGATATAGGAACGGGGCCGGATCTTGAATTGTGATTTACGCTTTTAAATCCTTTACATGCGGCGGTTGAGGAAGAACAAATTTTTTCTTTAACCGCCGTTTTGTTTTGTCCTTATCAAATTGCCGGTTATTCTCCGAAAACGGTTTGCATGGTTTCATTGAGTGCCACCTGCTCTGCTTCGATAAGCCTTCCGAGTATTTTTTGAAAAATCTAAACGATTATCAGGAGTATTATCCGGGTTCCGGGCTGCTGCACAAGGTGTCCGGATCGGATATGACACAATATGCGGAGATATTGAACTATAATCGGAAAAAAGTGGGATGGGGTTGAAATTGCGCGTTTCTATTGCTTCAGAGGACACCGTTGACAGCGGCTGATCGACACTATGTAACGGCTCCTTTTTCGGAAGCCTGACTATACGACTGATTTGTACAAATCGAAGACTCTGTCGGCAATTGGCATACAATGATAATTTGAAACAATGAAGAATTAAATTAATTTTTTGTTGTTTTTCTCCAAAAAGTATGAAATTATCGTACTTGATGGAGAAAAATAATAACAATAAAACTACTGCCTGCTATTTGAATCACCTGTCTTTGATGGATTCTTTAAAAGGTTATGCCTCGCCAAAATCCAAACTGACCACTCTCATTAAATCAGGGGAAATGATCAGGATCAAACGGAATCTATACCTGCCGGGAAATGAATCCGATTACTCAGTCATGACATTAGCAAATATTATCTTTGGACCCTCTTATATATCATTTGAAACTGCTCTTTCATATTACAACCTGATCCCTGAAAAAGTTTATTCGGTATTATCTGCAACTTACAAAAAAAATAAGAACAAAACGTTTAAAACACCGGTGGGAAATTTTGCATATAAATATATAAACCCTTTTATTTATCCCTATGGCATCCGGAGGATTGTTGAAGGCGGCCACGCTTTCCTGATTGCAGATCCGGAAAAAGCCTTGTGCGATACTCTCTCAAAAATAACGGGGGTTAGATCAATAGAACAGTTTGAAGCACTTCTTTTCGATGATTTGAGAATTAACAGAAGTATCTTGCAGTCAATGGATGTTAAGTTTATAAGCCTGCTTGCGCCTCTTTATAAAAAAAATACAATAAGACTGCTCGATCAATATATTAAAAAAAGGACATAACATTGCACAATGTCATAGAACAGATGCTTGAATTTTATCAATGCAAAACAAATGAAGACTATAAGCATGCTTTAAAGGAAATCATACAGGAGATAGCTCTTTTAGGGCTTGCCAGAGCCGATTTTTTTAACATTGCCGCCTTTTACGGGGGGTCGGCTTTGCGTATTTTTTACAAGATGGGTCGCTTTTCCGAAGATCTGGATTTTTCCCTCACCAGAAAGGACAGGCTTTTTGATATAATAATATACTGCCATGCCATTCAAAATGAACTTCAATCATTCGGGTTTGATGTTGAGGTTTCAAAAAAAGAAAAAAAGAAATCGTCCGGAATAGAGTCAGCCTTTATTAAAGGCAATACCCTTGTTCATCTGCTTAAAATAAATGCAATGACACCGCCCCTGAAAGGCATACATACAGATGAAAAACTGCATGTTAAACTTGAAGTTGACACAACCCCGCCTCCGGGTGCTGAATTTGAAGTTAAATACCATCTTAATCCCATACCATACAGTGTAAAATTGTATTCTTTGCCTTGCCTTTTTGCCGGCAAACTGCATGCAGTTATATGCCGCGGATGGAAAAACAATCGTGTCAAGGGGCGGGATCTCTATGATTTTATCTGGTTTTTGTCAAAATCAATACCTGTCCATTTGAAACATCTTGAAAACAGAATGAAGCAAACCGGCCATATTGAGCAGGACACATGCCTGACAAAAGCACTCCTAAAGAAATTGCTACAGGAAAAGTTTCAGGTCATAGACTTCAACCAGGCCAAATCGGATGTTCTTCCCTTCGTCAGTGACCCCTTTTCTCTGGATGTCTGGTCAAAGGATTTTTTCTGTGCCCTGGTGCCTGAATTGGTAGTCCAATAAAGATTTTAGTCAATTAACCACTCAACGAGGTCTGTGCATATAGCAAATTTCAAGTTTCAACTTTGATCCCGGCCCTGCACCCGACATTGACGTTCATGCTGTCATAGGAGCGAAAAATAAGCTTTTCCCGCTCGCACCGGTTTTCAGCAAGAATCTGAAAAACCGTTCCGGCTGACTTTTGCTCAGCCACCTCCCTGGACGGCAGAGATTCCAGCCCCTCATCAATTTTCTTGCCTGTAATCGTATCGAGCACCGTGGCGGTTCGGCCGTCGCTCACCACTGCAAGCGGGATCTGGTAGGCCCTGTCCAGCAGACGGGCCGCGGAAATCGCCTCTCTTTCCCTGGATCCCAGGGACCCCGGGGCGCATTTGATCACCATATACCGTTTACCTGCCACGGAAACCACGAGGTCTGCACTGGATCGATAGGCCTCGCCCCCGATGGTCAATTCAAAGGGTGCATCGACTTGAATATCCTCGGGACGATATCCTTTTTTTCTCACCAGATACCGCTCAACCGCCTGGCGATTGGCCTCGGCCCCCACATCGGGGACCTTTTTGCCCGTAATAAAATCAGTCACCCATTCAAAGGGCCTGGACGCGGATTGACCGGCCCCTGCCGCAGGCGGAATCTTTTTTTTAAATGCCGTATTTAAGGGAATTTGCTTTTCCTTGCGGCATTGAGCGCATTTAGACGGTTCCACAGGTCCTTCCTTTTTAAAAAAATACCGCCGAATAAGTACAGCTTCAGTTCGTCTCCACCAATGATTTCCCAGTCATCTCGAGTGGCTGGTCCACACCAAGGACCGCCAGGATGGTGGGGGCCACATCACACAGGCTTCCCGGCTGCAGGCGGGCGGTTTTGCGTGAATCGTCAACCAGTATAAGAGGTACCGGATTCAGCGTATGGGCTGTATACGGGTTGCCGTCCTTATCGGCCATCTGTTCAGAATTCCCGTGATCCGCAATAATTATTGCCGCACCTCCCTTGTCCCTGATCCGGGCCACCACCTTTGTCACACAGGCATCAACCGCTTCACATGCCCTGATGGCGGCTTCGAGAATCCCGGTATGCCCGACCATGTCCATATTGGCAAAATTGACCGCAACAAAATCATACCGGTCCGAATTCAACCGCTCAACGAGTTCATCCGCCACTTCATAAGCACTCATCTCAGGCTTCTGATCATAGGTGCTTATAGTACGAGGAGAAGGGACAAGACACCGTTCTTCATTCGGAAAGGAATGTTCTTCACCGCCGTTAAAAAAATAGGTGACATGGGCATATTTTTCGGTCTCGGCGATTCTCAACTGGCGCAGCCCGGCCCGGCTCAGCACCTCGCCCAGGATGTTGTCAAGATGCACCGGTCCAAAAGCCACGGGAAGGCCGAAAGTCTCATCATACCTGGTCATGCACACAAAATCACTCAGGTGCGGATGGTTTTTACGCCGGAACCCTTCAAATTTGTCCTCTGTAAAGGCCCGGGTGATCTCCCGTGCCCGGTCAGCCCGAAAATTAAAGAAAATCAGCCCGTCATTGTCCTTGATTGATGCCACAGGGGCCTGATCGTCACCCGTAATAACAATCGGCTTGACAAATTCATCGGTCTCCCCGCGGGCATAGGCATGTTCAATGGCCGCTACGGGATCTTTTTCAAATATTCCACGCCCCGCCGTATATAAATGGTATGCCTGTTCAACCCGGTCCCATCGTGTATCCCGGTCCATGGCATAAAATCGTCCGCAGACAGTGGCAATGACACCGCATTTGATGTTTTGGATATGATCCTGCAGAGTGTGAAGATAACCGGCCCCGCTTTCCGGCGGCGTATCCCGGCCGTCCAGGATGACATGCACATACACCCGGCGAAGACCCCGATGACGGGCCATATCGAGCAGGGCTGTCAAATGCGTCAACTGGCTGTGGACCCCTCCATCGGACACAAGCCCCAGCAGATGCAGGGCGGAATTTTGGGTAGCCACCTTGTCCATGACGGCCGCCAGCGCGGTATTTTCAAAAAAGGTCTTCTCTTCAATGGCACGATTGATTCGCAGCAGATCCTGGTAAACCACTCTGCCGGCACCGATATTCAGATGCCCGACCTCGGAATTGCCCATAATGCCGGGGGGCAGGCCGACTGCCTCACCGGAACATAAAAGCCGGGTATGCGGGTACTGGTTTTTGAGTTTGTCGAGGCCTGGTGTCCGGGCCTGAGCTATTGCATTATTTTTTCTTTCAGGGCTTATGCCCCAACCGTCCAGAATCATCAACACACAGGGCTTGGGTCTATTCAATGTAAACCTCCATATCCGGGGTTTGCCATTCCGGCTCATCCTGGCCGGTAATTTGAATCCTGCGGGCATCGGACCAGAGCCCTTCCAGATCGTAAAAACTGCGCAAGGGCTCATAAAAAATATGAATAATCACATCCCCGTAATCCATCAACACCCAGTGGCCGTCTTTCCGTCCTTCAATAGATAGTGCTTTTTTACCCTGATTTTTCAAATCTTTTTTGATAAATTCCGCCAGAGCCGCAACCTGACGGTTGGAACGTCCGCTGCAAATAATAAACGCATCGGCAACCGAGGTAAGATCGCGTACATCCAGTGCGACAACAGCCATTGCTTTTTTACTCAAAATTGTTTTGATAAAAAGATCGATTGTTTGCTCAAAAGAATCCAACTGCTTGTCAGTCATCGATAAAGTCCTTGATCGTTAATATAATTTACAACCCCGTCCGGCAAAAAGAATCTGACCGATTTTTCTCTTTTAACCAGACTACGGATTTTACTGGAAGAAATATCCAGCGGGCTGACCTTGAAAATATGCACAGGGGGCAGCTTCTCATGAATATAGGCCGATATTTTGCCTGAATAGTGATATTCCTCGGATAATCTGTTTTTTAGATAGGCACCGATGGTTTTTCGGAAATCAGCACCCATCTCCCTTACGCCGGCAGGCCGCGTCATTACAACAATCGAAATTTCTTGAAAAAGTTTTTTATAGGCTTTCCAGGTGTGGATCTCCAAAAAAGCATCGACGCCCATAATTAGAAAAAGACGGGTGCCGTCAAAAAGAATTGATTTAAAATAATCAACTGTATCGATACTGTATGAGGGCCCCAGGCGTTTTAACTCGATATCGGACACGGTAAACAGGGGATCATCGCCAAGGGCCAATCGAATCATGGCCAGCCGGTGGCGGGCAGCCGACACACAGGACAGGGCCTTATGCGGCGGAATGGCTGATGGAATAAAGCGGGTTTCATCAAGAGCGAACGCTTCTTTGACTTCCAGAGCTGCCCTGAGATGTCCGAAATGAATCGGATCAAATGTACCGCCGAACAAACCGATGCGTTTCAAGCAAACCTCATTTGCTGTGGCCCAGGGGTGCGAAAAAAATAATGATTGAGATTTTGTTGAATAAATTCAAATTTACTCTTATATTAATATCTAAATTGAGCGATTAGCAGTTGGCTTTTAGCAATTAGCACAATAATTTCAATATATTGTCAAAGGCCATCATTTCACCCAATGGGTGAAAATCGCATTACTGGTAAACGCCTAAAATATAGGAGCTAACCGCTAATTGCTAAGAGCTAATCGCTCATATTAGGTAATAGTACTCATTAAGACAGTATCAAAAAACAAAGCATTTTTGCATTATCCGACACAGATCTTCTGCTACAGGCATGTTTCATCCGGTCCCGCACGGCCTCAATTATCAGGGCATTTTCCCAAATATGAATATATTCATTAATTAGCTAAATAGTTCAGCACTCCAGTCGAATTTTCATAACATACAAGTTCCATCAGCACAAGGGATAAACGAAAAGCTCCGCAAAACAACTTGACAATCCTCTGGTTTTAAAATACTAGACAATTGCAAAAATCATGAATTTAAATAGATATTTTATTCATAACAATTCAAATAGTTAGGAGATTACTTATGGCAGTACCAAAGAGGAAAACATCTAAATCAAAGCGGGATAAAAGGCGTACACATCAAAAAACCGAGGCTCCGACTTTGTCAACCTGTCCCCAGTGCGGTGAGGCTGTCCTGCCCCACCACGCCTGTCCCAGTTGCGGTTCGTACAAAGGGCGCACCGTAATTGAGGTCGATGACGAGTAACACACGGAACGGAACTGACGGGGGACCTGTCCGAATAAAGTAGCACAGCCATGCTGGATTTAATTTCCCCGGGATGATCCGCCAGGTCTGAAGAGGTGGAGCAGGTGGTCGCTTTCGAGCGTTTTGATTCAATTTTCTGGTGCCTTTGTGGCGGGTATTCATTTTGCTTCCGGTTTTATCCGGATAAATTAAGGAGAACAGATCAATGTCAGTTGAAGACAAGGTAAAAAAAATTATTGCGGAAAAATTGGGTGTGGATTCTGAAGAGGTCGTCCCGGAGGCTTCTTTTGTTGACGATCTGGGCGCGGATTCCCTGGATCTGGTCGAACTGATTATGTCGATGGAAGAAGAATTCGAGATCGAAATATCAGATGAGGCTGCGGAAAAACTGGTGTTTGTCAAAGATGCCATCAATTATATAAATGCAAACTGATGCCTGAATAAAACAACGGCATGGTGGCGAAGTATGGTTTCCGGCAAATTCAAAAAGGATGGATGCTTGGACAGACGGGTTGTTATAACGGGTCTGGGGCTGGTCACACCGCTCGGCATAGGTGTCCATGAAACCTGGGAGGCCCTGTGCCGCGGGCAATCAGGGATCGGCGAAATAACCCGATTCGATACCACGGGTTTTGACACAAAAATTGCGGCCGAGGTAAAAAATTTTAACGCAAAAGACTTTTTGCCCAAAAAAGATGCCCGACGGATGCATTCCTTTGTGGCCTATGCGGTTGCAGCCGCCCGTATGGCCATTGAAGATGCGGAATTTATAATTGACAGCTCCAATGCCGACCGTATCGGTGTTCTCACCGGATGCGGCCTGGGGGGCCTCTCCCTGCTGGAGGAAACCTGCAGAATTGTTGACCAAACGGGCCCTAAGCGCGTAAGTCCCTTTTTTATTCCCATGATGATCAGCAATATGGCCCCCGGTGTCATCTCCATCCAGTTGGGGGCCCGCGGGCCCAATGCGTCGATTTCCACCGCCTGTGCGGCAGGCACACATGCTATCGGCGACAGCTTCAATATCATCAAACGCGGCGCTGCCGATGCCATGATCACCGGCGGAGTCGAATCCGTCATCACGCCGGTCGGCATTGCCGGTTTTAACGCCATGAAGGCACTGTCGGTGCGTAATCATGACCCCCAAAAGGCTTCCCGCCCGTTTGATCGCGACCGGGATGGTTTTGTCGTGGGGGAAGGAAGCGGCATTGTTATCCTTGAAGCACTCGAACACGCCCGGCAGCGAAACGCCCGGATTCTTGCCGAAGTTATCGGATACGGAATGAGCGGTGACGGGTACCATGTGGCTGCGCCCATGCCCGAGGGTTCGGGGGCGGCAAAATGTATGCAGGCGGCCCTGACAGACGCCGAAATCGCACCTGCGCAGGTGGATTATATCAATGCCCATGGGACATCGACCCTGCTTAATGATCTATATGAAACAAAGGCTGTAAAAACCGTGTTCGGTGATCATGCACATTCAATTCCCATGAGTTCGACCAAATCCATGACCGGACATCTGCTGGGCGCTGCCGGGGGGATCGAAACCGTATTCACGGCGCTGACCATCCATAAAGGGATTATCCCGCCAACGATAAATCTGGATCATCCCGACCCTGAATGCGACCTCGATTATGTACCGGGCCATTCCCGAAAGTCTGATGTGAATATCGCCCTGACCAATTCATTTGGTTTCGGAGGCACCAACGCGACCTTGATTTTAAAAAAATACAGCGACTAACGCATGTAATCGAAGATATCGCTTATGCGCATTTCAGGACCGCAATACATTTAACAAACATTATTACAAAGCGGAGTGACAATGAATCAGGAAAACAATTCCATAATTATCGGCAGCGATCATGCTGCGTATCCCCTCAAGGAAAAAGTAAAAACATTTTTAACCGATGCAGGCCTTATTGTCGAAGATGTCGGCACACACAGCGAAGCGTCGGTGGATTACCCGGATATAGCCATCAAAGTGGCTTCCCGGGTTTCAAACGGTAGTTTCAAACGGGGAGTTCTGCTCTGCGGAACCGGTATCGGCATGTCCCTGGTTGCCAACCGGTTCGATCATGTGCGGGCCGCGCTCTGCAATGATCTTTTTTCAGCGATCATGAGCCGGCGTCATAACGACGCCAATATTCTGGTGATGGGTGGCCGGGTGATCGGTGAAACACTGGCCCGGGAAGTGGTCAATGCCTGGCTGGAAACGCCTTTTGAAGGAGACCGTCACCAACGCCGGCTGGACAAATTCGATTGTATGAAAGATATGGTTTAAAAAAACGACAGCCATCATTTACCATCAAAAAATCTCGTAATTTGTTTTTTGATTATTGTGATTTGTTTGTTAAGGGAGGTTTACTTAAGCAATGCGGACGGAAAGGGATCGCCCATCATGGACAAAATACTTCATGGACATCACAGAGCTGGTGGCAAAACGTTCTACGTGTCTCAGAAGAGCGGTCGGAGCCATTATTGTGAAAGACAAGCGTCTCCTCACAACCGGTTATAACGGTGCTCCCTCCGGCATCCGCCACTGTAGTGAGGTGGGTTGCCTGCGGGATCAGTTAAAGGTTCCTTCCGGGCAGCGGCATGAACTCTGCCGCGGCATCCACGCCGAACAAAATGCCATTATTCAGGCTGCCTATCATGGCGTTTCCATAAAAGGCGCAACCCTGTTCTGCACGAACCTGCCCTGTTCCATCTGTGCTAAAATGATCATCAATGCCGGAATAAAAAAAGTTTATTATCGATCCGGCTATTCAGACAAAATGTCCAGGGAAATGTTTACCGAGGCGGGAATCGAAGTTGTACAAATCAATACCGACAGCAAGGAGGAGATCGTATGAAATGCCCATATTGCGGAGAAATCGACAATAAGGTCATCGATTCCAGAATGAGCAAGGATGGAAACGTAATACGAAGACGAAGGGAATGCCTGGTATGTACCAGGCGTTTTACGACCTATGAACATATCGAAGAGGTCCCGATTACGATTATCAAAAAAGACGGGCGCCGGGAAGTTTTTAACCGGGAAAAAGTTCGCCAGGGTATGCAGAGGGCCTGTGAAAAACGGCCGGTCAGTATCAATTTAATCGAAGAATTTATTGAAAATCTTGAACGTGATCTCAGGGAAACCGGTGAAAAGGAGATACCGTCTTATCAGATTGGTGAAAAAATTATGGCCGGTCTCCATGGAATGGACGACGTTGCCTATGTGAGATTTGCATCGGTTTACAGGGAGTTCAAAGATGTTAACGATTTTGTTGACGAACTCAAAAGCCTGCTGACAGTCAGTAAGAAAGTCGGCCGTTAATTCTATGCATTTGCGGTATGGCCCATTATGGATGATATACATTTTATGAAACTGGCCCTTGAGCTTGCGGCTCGGGGACAAGGCACAACATCACCGAATCCTATGGTGGGCGCCGTAATCGTAAAGGACGGCAAGATAATCGGCCGGGGCTATCACAGGGCCGCCGGCAGCGCGCATGCCGAAGTTAATGCCATTGATGATGCCGGGAATACGGCCCGGGGGGCAACTCTTTATGTTACCCTTGAGCCATGCAATCATACCGGGCGTACGCCACCTTGCACCGAAAAAATTCTGAGTGCCGGAATCAGCCGGGTTGTTGTGGCCATGGAAGATCCCAATCCGGGTGTCAGAGGCGGGGGGAACCGGTATCTATCTGAAAAGGGAATAGACGTCACCACCGGCGTATGCGAAAGCAACGCCCGGCTGCTGAATGAGAGTTTCATCAAATATATCACAACCGGTCGACCCTTCGTAACGTTGAAGTGGGCTGCCACCCTGGACGGACGAATTGCCACCCGCACCGGTGATTCCAAGTGGGTTACCGGGGCCGAGTCAAGGGCTTTTGTCCATCGAATGAGGCATGCAGCAGACGCGATTCTGGTGGGAATCAATACGGTCAGGCAGGATGATCCCAGTTTAACTACCCGGCTGGAGACAATAGAAGGCAAAGATCCGATCCGTATTGTGCTGGATACGAAACTGTCCATTTCAGTAAATGCAAAGATGCTGAGCCAGAATTCGGATGCAGACACTTTTATCATAACCGGCAGTAATATTTCAGGGGAAAAAAAGAAAACAATCGAAAATCTTTGCGCGCGGGTTATCCGCACACAATTAAAAAAGGAAAGAATCGATATTGAGGCGCTCATGGATCGTCTTGGAGAAATGAATATCACCAGTCTTCTTATTGAAGGCGGGGGGGAAATTATTGCTTCAGCCCTGGCGGCCGGGATCGTTGATAAAGTTAATCTTTTCTACGCGCCTAAAATTCTGGGGGGAGACGACGGTGTGCCTGTGTGCCGGGGAAAGGGGCCGGATAAAATGAGCTCCAGTATCCGTGTTAAAGATGTCAGACTGCATCGGTTCGGCGAAGATATCATGCTGGAAGGCTATTTACGGACCGTAGACAGATGATATGAACACTCAACCCCCAAAGACAGGGCTTTCTAACGACTCGTACACGTACACGTGTATGGCAAAACCGTTTAACTTTGACCCTGCCCGAAGGACAGGGGTTTCTCGATACAATAAATTGACATTGGGCAAATATTTATTATGTTTACAGGCATCATAGAAGGGCTTGGCACCATAAGCGCCGTCCGTCCGTCGGATCAGGGCCGGCGGTTAAGCATTGAGGCGGATTTTTTTATGGACCAAACCAAAATAGGAGACTCTATTGCAGTCAATGGTGCCTGTTTGACTGCTGTCAGGGTCAGCGGCAAACGGTTTGATGTGGACGTATCCCCGGAAACGCTGCAGATGACGACGCTTGGGAACACAAAAATCGGCACCCGGGTTAATCTGGAACGGGCGTTGCGCCTTTCAGATCGCCTGGACGGCCACCTGGTTTCAGGACATATCGACGGAACCGGTATACTGACCCATAGAAAAACAACCGGCAATGCGATTTTTATCGGTTTTAGCGTACCCGGCCCCCTGGCCCGCTATATGATTAAAAAGGGATCGATTGCCGTAGACGGTGTGAGCCTGACCATCAATACATGCAATGCGCACGGTTTTGAGGTTTGTATTATTCCGCATACCGCTCGATTGACTACTGTGGGCCAAAAAAAAACAGGCGAAGAGGTTAACATCGAAACCGATATCATCGGTAAATATGTTGAACGACTTTTTCCAGCAAAACAAGAGAACGACAGCCTTAAAGAAAAGGCACCACTGGATATGCAGTTTTTAGCAAACACCGGGTTTTTATAAACTCGTGTGCACCTTACCGGGCTTTTGAAATGTGATGCGACCTGACCACAATCAATTTTCAATATTAAAAAGACTTTAAAAAAGTTTTAAGGAGATAATTAAATAAAAATGCCACTGGTTACCATTGATCAGGCTATTGAGGAAATAAAGGCCGGGCGGATGGTCATCCTTGTTGATGACGAAGACCGTGAAAATGAAGGTGATCTTACTATGGCGGCCGAAATGGTAACGCCCGATGCCATCAATTTTATGGCTCGTTACGGGAGGGGACTTATCTGCCTTCCGATGACCGGAAACAAAATAGATTCTCTGGATCTGCCTTTAATGGTGGACCATAATACATCGCAGTTTCAAACCGGCTTCACCGTGTCCATTGAAGCTAAAAAAGGCGTTACCACCGGAATTTCCGCTGCCGACCGGGCCACGACAATTCTCGCGGCAGTTGCCCGGGATGCAAAACCATCTGATCTTGTCAGGCCCGGGCATGTTTTTCCATTACGGGCCAGGGACGGTGGTGTAATGGTGCGCGTAGGCCAGACGGAAGGTTCGGTTGACCTGGCCCGCCTGGCCGGGTTAAAATCTGCAGCGGTAATTTGTGAAATTATGGATGACGACGGCACCATGGCCAGAATGCCGGCCCTGGAAAAATTCAGTGAAAAACACAATATCAGCATTTGCACGGTGGCCGATCTGGTGGAATATCGAACCCGGACCGAATCATTTGTCCACCGGGCCGCGGAAACGGAAGTGCCTACCAGTTACGGGGGTGAATTCAAAATTATCGCTTTTGAAAATGATATTGACAACCTACTCCATATTGCACTTGTAAAGGGCGAAATCGATCCGGAAAAGCCGATTCTGGTAAGGGTTCATTCGGAATGCATGACCGGTGATATTTTCGGTTCACTGCGTTGCGACTGCGGAGATCAGCTCCACAAGGCGATGGAAATAATAGAGAAGGAAGGTTCCGGTGTTATTCTTTACCTGCGCCAGGAAGGGCGTGGAATCGGCCTGGTCAATAAACTCAAGGCATATGATCTGCAGCAGCATGCCGGGCTGGATACGGTGGAAGCCAATCTGAAGTTAGGGTTCAAGGATGACATGCGAGGCTATGGTCTGGGTGCTCAGATGCTGGTAAATCTGGGTGTCCGAAAAATGAAACTGCTGACGAACAACCCCAAAAAAATGGTGGGCCTGGAAGGATACGGCCTTTCCATTACAGAGCAGATTCCCATTGAAATAGAACCCAATGAATATAACCGGGGGTATCTTGAATGCAAAAAACTCAAAATGGGTCACTTGCTCCATTTCAGCAAACCGGACTGCTGAAAAAAGGCTGAAGAAGGCTTGAGGGCAGGAGGTTCAATAACCTTTATAGTCGAAAATCGGATAAACAGTTATAAATAATATGCCCAGCATACATCTTACAGACAACATACCGGTTACCGCAAGAGCCCTTTGAGATGGCAGGGCTTGCAGGGGAACCGGCAGATGCAGGAACGGGCAGGGAGGAGAATAAATGCCAAAAGTCATAGAGGGAAAACTACTGGCTGAGGGGAAAAAGTTTGCCTTGATCGTCAGCCGTTTTAATGATTTCATTACCGATAAACTTGTGGGAGGAGCCGTGGATGCTCTGGTTCGCTGCGGCGCCAGTGAAGCCGACATTGAGATTATAAAGGTTCCGGGGGCCTTTGAAATCCCACTTATTGCCAAAAAAACAGCCAACTCCCGGCGGTTTAACGCAGTGATCTGTCTGGGTGCGGTGATCCGGGGGGCCACCCCCCATTTTGATTATGTCAGCGCCGAAGTATCAAAGGGGGTCGCCATGGCCGGCATGGACGCTGAGATTCCTGTGATTTTTGGTATCCTTACCACGGACACCATTGAACAGGCCATTGAACGCGCCGGCACCAAAGCCGGCAACAAGGGCTGGAGTGCAGCCATTTCGGCTGTTGAAATGGCCAATCTGATTGAGGCGATTGAAAAAGCATGACCCCGGGAAACCGTCGAAAATCAAGAGAAAAAGCCATGCAGGCGCTTTTTTCCATGGATTTGAGCAATAACGTTTCAGTTAAACAGCTGGATTTATATTGCAAAACGCTTACATCCCCGTCGGGGGTTTACCCCTTTTTTGCTGAACTTATGCGGGGTGTAATTCGCTACATGGAAACTATCGATTCTGCCATTGAACGGTTCTCCAGTAACTGGAAAATCAATCGCATGGCCGGCGTAGACCGAAATATATTGCGCATCGCCGTTTATGAGATACTTTATTGTAACGATATTCCAACCAAAGTGTCCATTAACGAAGCCATTGATATTGGTAAAAAATTCGGCACGAAAGAATCCGGCGCCTTTATAAATGGTATCCTGGACAGCATCCGGATTGCCAGGGACGAAAATAAAATTCAAATTGAATCGTAACTTCCATAGGGACTGTTTTTAATAAACCGCCCTGTGCTCATCGATATTTTTTTCAGCATACCCCCCAATGGAGATATCCATGATTATAAAAAGTCTGACAGTCGGCCCCATCATGGCCAATTGCTATATTTTAGGATGTGAAGAGACATCTGCTGCGATAGTTGTTGATCCGGGAGATGACGTGGACAAAATTTTATTGATTCTGGCGGAAGCAAAACTCAAGGTAAAATATATTATCAATACGCACGGTCATTTTGATCATGTGGGCGGAAATCTCAAATTAAAAGAAACAACCGGCGCCGATATCCTTATCCACACGGATGATGCCCCCATGCTGGATCATCTTCAGGAGGCGGCTGCTTCTTTTGGTTTGTCATCGGACAATTCGCCCGCCCCGGATCGACTGCTCAAGGATGGTGACAACATCTCCTGCGGCAGCATAACCCTCCAGGTTCTTCATACACCAGGGCATTCACCAGGGGGCATATCCCTTTTCACCCAAGGCTCCGTGTTTGTGGGAGACACCCTGTTCGCAGGCTCCATCGGCCGTACCGACCTGCCGGGAGGGAATTTTAATATCTTAAAATCGAGTATTCACAACAAGCTCTTTGTCCTGCCGGATGATGTCACCGTGTATCCGGGGCACATGGGCACAACAACCATTGGTGAGGAAAAGCGCTACAATCCTTTTGTGGGGCTGGGCGCCTAGTTTTTTCAAAAATTCGGATGTTTTTTTGAAAAAGGCCTTATTACAATGAATCCTCGGATATCCCCCAAACCGTTATTCATGTTTCACAGAATTTTATTTATCTATCCATATGATCAGTATTGAAAATGTAAGTAAAAGTTTCGGCGGTCAGAACCTTTTTGAGGGCATCAGCTTCCAGATCAATTCCCGGGAACGTATCGGCCTGGTCGGACGCAACGGCCATGGCAAAACCACTCTTTTCAGCATGATTACCGATGCACAGGCGCCGAATTCCGGCAATATTATCATCCCAAAGAATTATCGTATCGGCTATGTCCGACAGCATATCGATTTCAAAGAGGCGACAGTTCTGGATGAAGGCGCTCTCGGCCTTTTGGAAAATGAACGTGATCAATACTGGAAGGTTGAAAAAATTCTTGGGGGGCTGGGTTTCTCCGCTAATGACATGCAGCGCCATCCCGATGAATTTTCAGGAGGATTCCAGGTACGTCTCAATCTGGCCAAAATTCTGGTTTCCGAACCGGACCTGCTGCTGCTGGACGAACCCACCAATTATCTTGATATAGCCTCAATTCGGTGGGTTGAGCGGTTTCTGACCAACTGGCCCCGTGAAATATTGCTCATCACCCATGACAGAAGCTTCATGGATAAAATTATTACCCACACCCTTGGCATCCATCGCTGCAAAATACGAAAAATCAAGGGTGATACCGGAAAATATTATGACCAGATTGCCCAGGATGAAGAAATATATGAAAAAACCCGGTTAAATGACGAGCGCCGCAAAAAAGAGATCGAGCAGTTCATCACCCGCTTTCGGGCCAAGGCCCGATTGGCCAACATGGTTCAGTCACGGGTCAAGACGCTGGCTAAATTGGACCGGCATGAAAAGCTGGAATCTTTGAAGACCCTTGAATTTTCCTTTCACACAAGCCCCTTTCAGGGCAAACAGGTGCTCAGCGCAGACCATATCAATTTTGCATACGATGCCCAAAAGCAACTGATCAAGGACCTTTCTTTTTCCATCAACAGAAACGACCGGATTTGCATTATCGGTAAAAACGGCAAGGGCAAAACAACACTGCTGAAACTTTTAGCCGACACACTGAACCCGGACAGCGGCACCATCCGGTATGCACCCACCCTGACCCCGGGGGTTTTTGAGCAGACCAACATAAAAAGTCTGGTGGATACCCGAACCGTAGAGGATGAAATCCTCTATGCCAACCCGGCGATGGATCGCCAGGCGGCCCGTAATATTTGTGGTGCCATGATGTTTTCCGGAGATAATGCCCTGAAAAAAATCAGCATTCTTTCCGGTGGTGAAAAAAGCAGGGTGATGCTGGGCAAGCTGCTGGCCACACCGGCGAACCTGCTGCTGCTGGATGAGCCCACCAACCACCTTGACATGGAATCCAGTGATTCACTGCTATCCGCCATTGACTGTTTTGACGGCACCGTTGTCATGGTCACCCATAACGAAATGTTTCTGCATGCCCTGGCCCGGCGGCTCATCGTCTTTGAACGCGGCAGGGTCCATCTATTTGAGGGGACCTACCAGGAGTTTCTCGACAAATGCGGGTGGGAGGATGAAAATCTCCTCAATCCAAAATCTGAAAACAGGGATGAACCCGCCGTTAAATTAACACGGAAACAGATACGGCAGATGCGCTCGGACATCGTGACCCGCCGATCAAAAAGCCTGAAATCCCTGGAACAGGCCATATCACGGACAGAAGATGATATCGAAACAAATGAAAACACCCTGTCTGAGCTCAACCATGCGATCCTGGCGGCATCCCAGGCCCAGGACGGGCAGCGGATCGCTGCGCTTTCCCGCCAGATTCATACCTGCCAGAGTGCCATCGATGACCTTTTTGACCAACTTGAACGCTTCAGCACTGATTTTGATACAAAAAATGCTGTTTTTGAAAAGCAACTCGAAGACCTTGGCCGGGATCATGAACAATGACATAAATCTTTACAAAGGGTATCTCATGAATTATATTCAAGTGTTTAGAATTGAATCAAATCGTTTTTTAAAAACCGAAATCCGAGGTTCATATGCAGCCCCCGCTTACCCTTGTCATAGCCACCCGCAATAAAGGTAAAACCGCTGAAATCAGGCAGCTTCTGGATGGCTATCCAATCATCATAAAAAATCTGGATGATTTCGGCCCCATCCCTGAAGTTGAGGAGGATGGCGACACCTTTGATGAAAATGCCTACAAAAAAGCCTCTTTTACGGCCAGAATCCTGGGATATCCGGTCCTGGCCGATGATTCGGGACTGGTGGTGGAAGCCCTTGACGGAGCCCCGGGTATACATTCGGCCCGTTATGCCGGAGCAGATGCCACGGATACGGATCGCTGCAACAAACTACTGATGGCAATGAAGGCCCAGACCAACCGCAACGCCGCTTTTGAATGCGTCATCTCCATTGCCGTACCCACCGGACCGGCACTGACCTATGAGGGTCGGTGTGAAGGGCTTATCGGTGAGGCGTTGGCCGGAACCGGTGGTTTTGGCTATGATCCGGTATTTTATGATCCGGCCCTGAATAAAACATTTGCACAAATGACGCCGGCTGAAAAAAACAACATCAGTCATCGCGGCAGGGCCTTTCAAGAATTAAAGGCTGAATTTAACAACGTACTGGTATGGATCACCCAGAACATGCCCCGGCAGGAAAAATTTACCTGCAGTGAATAGTATTTGAAATGTCCGGGAGATGTTTAAGCCGGCGCTTAGATGTCCCCCTATTTTTTTAAACAACATCCCCCGACGGGCCATAAGGAGCAAACGAATGCAATCAACTGTTCAGGAAATTGATATTGCACAAAAACTGGGAAAAATCAGCACCATGGAAAAAGCCACAGCGCTTTTTCAGGAAAAACTGGACGTGGAAAACCAGGGCAAGATCAATCTGGTGAAACACCCGCGCGTTCTTATCAAAATTGCAAACGCCATTGCCATGTGCGAGCCGGACCGGGTTTTTGTCAACACCGGCTCTCCGGCCGACAAGCAGCGCGTTCGGGATTTGTGTATTGAAAACAGCGAGGAAAAAAAACTGCCCATGGCCGGCCATACCATCCACTATGACCTGGCGGCTGAACAGGGCCGCATCATCGACCGGACGTATTACATCATCAATCCAGGTGAACACGTCAGCTCCCTGGCCAACAAGATGCAGCGCGCCCAGGCCATTGACGTCATTGAAAAAAACATGGTGGGGATCATGCATGGAAAAACCATGATCATCGGTTTTTACATGCGGGGTCCTGTGGGGGCCCAAGCGTCAAACCCGGCCCTGGAAATCACCAGTTCCGCCTATGTTTCCCACAGCGCGGAAATTTTATACCGAAATTCATTTGCCGATTTTGATAAGGAAGTGGACCGCCTGGGACATTTTTTCTCCAATATCCACAGCGAAGGCTTAAACCGGCCCGAAGACCTGCCCGATGCCCGTGTATTCATGGACCGGGCCGATCAAACCACCTACAGCTTCAAGTGCACCTACGCCGGCAATACCCTTTTACTGAAAAAAGGCAATCATCGGTTTGCCGTGGACAAAGCCGTCTATCAAAATACAGGCAATGAACTGTCCGAACATATGTTTATTACCGGTATTGCCGGCCCCAACGGGCGAATTACCTGGTGTACCGGGGCCGCCCCCAGCGGCTGCGGCAAAACCACCACCGCCATGGCGGGCAATTATTTTGTCGGTGATGACCTGGCCCAGATGTGGCGGGCAAAAGACGGCACCATTCGCTCCATCAACCCCGAATGCGGCATATTCGGCATTGTGGAAGATGTGAATCAGGAAGGTGATCCCCAGCTGATGAAATTGCTGCGCAAGCCGGGTACTGAAATCATCTGGACCAATGTTCTCATCGACGAAAACGGACTCCCCCACTGGACCGGAAACGGTGAAACGCCCCCCACCAAGGGAATTAATTTCCAGGGGGCCTGGGAAAAAGGCATGCTGGATTCAAACGGGAAGGAAGTACCCATTTCCCATCCCAATGCCCGATGCACCCTGTCATCCGAAGCCCTGGCCATTTATTCCGAATCCGCCGAAGACCCTGCCGGTGTTGAAACCCGCATTGTGACCTACAGTGGACGGGACAGTGACACCATGCCGCCGGTGTGGGCCGCCAAAAATGCCGATCAGGGCGTGGTGATCGGTGCCTGTATTGTTTCCGCCGCCACCGCCACCGAAGTTGGGGCCGTTGGCGTAAAACGCGCCCCCTGGGCCAATGCACCGTTTATTCCCGGCGCTCTGGCCGATTATATGGCGGCCCAGTTTAAATTTTTCAACCATCCGGATCTGACCGAAGACAAAAAACCGGTCATGGCGGGCCTGAACTATTTTCTCACGGAAGCGGCCCGGGGCGGCAGCTCCAAAAAACTGTTGGGCGAAAAAAAAGATGTCAAGGTATGGCTTTCATGGCTGGAACGCAAAGTTCACAACGACGTTGAGACCATTGACACCCCCACCGGATATCTGCCCCGATATGAAGATTTGAAAGCGCTGTTCAAGGAACTCCTCAACAAGGAATATCCCAAAGCCTTATATGACCGGCAGTTTTCCCTGTATATTGACAACATCATCGCTCGCATCGACTTGCAGCGCGAGGCATACGGTAAAGAGGCCGATATTCCATCCGCCCTTTTTGAGGTGTTGAAAGACCAAAAACAGGGACTGATGGCCCTTAAAGAAAAATATGGCGCCATCGTGACCCCTGAACAACTGATGGAAGCCTCCTGATCATTGGATTGGCGGCCACTCAAACAATCAAACAATGCAACTGCCCAAAACCCAGCGGCGATTTTAAAATCCATCTTGAGCCCCCGTATGCTGGTGGCGATGGTGATGGGTTTTTCCTGCGGGCTGCCCCTTCTTCTGACCATTTCAGTGCTGCAGGCCTGGATGAAAGAAGAGGGGGTGGATCTTGCCGTGATCGGTATGATGGCTCTGGTGGGCCTTCCATATACCATAAAATTTTTATGGGCGCCCCTGTTGGATCGCTATACCCTGCCGTTTTTAGGACGTCGCAGGGGCTGGATGTTGGTTGCTCAGGTGGCCCTTGCCCTTGCCATCGCAGGTCTGGGAAATACAAACCCGGCTAATAGTCCCTGGATGGTTGCATTTGCAGCCTTTTGGGTAACTTTTTTCAGCGCATCCCAGGATATCGTGGTGGATGCCTACCGGCGTGAAGATCTTACGGACCAGGAGCTGGGTCTGGGATCATCTCTTTATATCAACGGATATCGACTGGGCATGCTGCTGGCATCCGGCGGCGGCTTGATCATGGCCGATCACATGCCGTTTTCCATGGTCTATATGATTATGGCCCTTGGCATGCTGCCCGGCATCCTGACTACGTTTTTCGCCCCGGAACCGGATACTCCTGCCGGTATTCCCAGGTCCTTGAAGGATGCGGTTTTTAACCCCCTTGTCGAATATTTCAGCCGCCGGGGGGCACTGTGGATACTGGCCTTTATTTTATTATACAAAATCGGTGATACCATGGCCAGTGCCATGACAACGCCCTTTTACCTGGATATCGGATTCACCAAAACCCAGATCGGGGCCGTGGTCAAATTATTCGGTTTCTGGGCCACCATTGCCGGCAGCCTCATCGGCGGCATCTGCATGCTGCGCCTGGGCATCCCCCGCAGCCTCTGGATCTTCGGCATCCTGCAGGCCCTGTCCACCGCCGGTTTTGCCCTGCTGGCCCATATCGGCCCGAGCCTGAGCTGGCTGGCGGGGGTGATTGCCTTTGAAAATCTGAGCAGCGGCATGGGCACCGCCGCCTATGCCGCATTCATGGCCAGCATTACCGACAAACGCTTTACGGCCACCCAGTATGCACTCCTCACCAGTCTTATGGGGGTGCCCCGGGTACTGGCCGCGGCACCCACCGGCCTGCTGGCCAAAACCTTCGGCTGGCAGGGCTTTTTTATCTGCTGCACCGTGATTGCCTTGCCCGGCATGCTGCTGCTGCTAAAAGTAGCCCCATGGAAAAAAAAATGACCGATCATCCCATAGACCCCAAAATGCTTTCTCGATTAAAAGATCTCCAGGCCCAGCGCACGGAAATTTTTTCACTGCCGGCAGCTGATGCCCTGAACCGGATTCTCGACAGTGATCAACCCGCGGCCCTGGTGCATTGCTTCCCCGAGGAAGACCTTTATTTTCTGATTCATGATATCGGCACTGAAGACGCCCTGCCCCTTTTGTCCCTGGCATCGGACCGGCAGTGCGAGTATATCCTCGACCTGGAAACCTGGGATCGGGATCGGGTTGATATCCACCAGACCACCAACTGGATGGACCTCATGCTCCGGTCCAATCCCGACCGATTTGTACAATGGTTTGCTGAGCAACAAGCGGAAATGCTGGAATTTTACCTGTTTAAAACCATTGAACTGAAAACTCGGGAACATGATCAGCATCCGGATGATCTCGGCGATGATTTTTTCACCGATGATGATGTCTATTATATCAGACTCCGGGATCGCCCCTTTGGAACCGGTGAAGAGGACCTTTTTCAGCAACAACGGGCTGTTTTTCTGGCCACTTTCTTAAAACAGCTGTCCGCCTATGACCATATCCGCTTTCAGCAGATTCTGCTTGAATCGGCGGTTGTGACGCCCGCCGAATACGAGGAAGAGGCTTTCCGTCTACGCAATGTACGCCTGGCCGAAAAAGGATTTTTGCCGTTTGATGAGGCCATTGGTATTTATCAACCTTTAAACCCTGCCGAACTGAAGCATCGTGATTACAAAATTATGGCCCGCAGAGAGGCCGCAGGAAGGCCCCTGCCGGTTCCGTTGTATTCAAAAATGATCGGTACTGAAAATCTGTTCTCCCGATCTCTGGAGACCCTTAAATTCGATACGGAGATCTATTCCCAATTGCAGGTCGAGTTTGCCGGCCTCAGCAACAGCATCATCATTGCCGATAAAAAAACCATAAGAGAACGAGACCAGCTCAAAAATATTGTAAAAAAAGCTTGTGGATATATCAGCATTGGCCTCGAGCAAATCAGGCAAGACCGCGCTGATGAGAATATAAGCCCTTCGGACATTGGTGCAGCCCTGCTCAAACAATACCCGCTGGCGGATTTTTTCCGGATAGGCTACGGAGCAGCCCTGAAGCTTAAATGGCAGGCCCGTAAATGGCAGGCAGATAGCTGGTTTGCCCGCCAGGGGTTTCCCCTGGCTTTCTGGGACGAACACTGGCTCGGCACGATGGGCGGGCTTTTACTTAAAAAACCGGTTTTTTTCGATAATTATAAGACCGGGGAACTCTATCGTGAGTTCGCCACGCTTGAGGACATTCAATCAAGCAGGGGTAAGCTGGATCAAATTATGGCCATGGACGATCTGTTTGATCGCATGAAACTTTTGATAAGACCTTCCAAAAGATACTTTCTCACCTATAAAGCCCTGCTTTTGACCCTCTGGGCCCGGGATTATTTAAACTTGCCTGAGCCTGATTCAAATGTTCTTAAAACACCGGTTAAGGTGAAAAACCTTGCTGTCGATATCCATCAATTCAGTCTGTTTTTCAAGGCTTTGTTCAATCGCGGCACCGATGACAAACCACTGGCGCCGGATAAAATCAATAACGCCATGAAAGAGCTGTTTGTTCAATGGATTGCAAAAAAATCGAGACGAACCGAACATGAACTCGCTCAGGACCTGGGACATACTTTTGAAGAGCTGTTCAATGAGCTGGAGGCTGAATACGGCCGGGTTGCCGCGGGAGATATGAATCCTCATTATCTCCACCATTTTATCATTGCCCTGAATGATTCGGAATAACCATGTGTTAATCTCTTGACACCCATCAATAGATGCATATACTATATTTCGTCAATTAGGGAACCTAAGCCAAAGGATGTAAATACCATGCCTGTTTATGAATTCGAATGCCCCAAGGGTACTGTAACCGAAGAACTGGTCCGTATGGACACTCGGGAGATAAAATGTCCCCAGTGCGGTCAGACCGCCAAAAAAATCATATCTCAATGTTCTTTTGAACTTAAGGGCAGCGGCTGGTACGCGGATGGATACGCCTCTAAAAAAGTTTGACCGATCCCCATCTCGACCCTTCAAACCGCCTAAGCGATCATTAAAAATTTATTCGCTTTGATCACCCGCCCGCTTGCGGCGGGGAGCTTCATCTTGACAGCGCAACGATTCCATATTCATCATCGGCCTTGATATCTCTATCTTCCGACTCTCCGATAACTCATCCGGTGATAGGGGGTTGTACCGAAATCCCTGATCGCCGCCATGTGCTCCCTGGAAAGATATCCCTTGTTTCGATTCCAGCCGTACCGGGGGTATTGTTCATGCAGCCGGCCCATAATGCGGTCCCGGGTCACCTTGGCAATGACGGCGCCGGCGGCAATGGACAGGCTTTTATTATCACCTTTGACGATGGATTCACAGGGTGTTTTTATATTCTCCACCCGCATATTTCCGTCGATAAGCACATAATGGATCGGCCGGTCACTGCCCAGGCGCGCCTGCAAATCGGCCAGGGCTTTGGCCATGGCCTGTTTGGTAGCCTGTAAAATATTGATCGCATCAATGGTCTGATTGTCTACGATGCCGACACCAAAGGGACACTGTACCGCAATGATCCCGTACATCCGAACCCGCTGTTTCTCAGTCATTTTTTTGGAATCCCGGAGTCGACCGGCAAGAATACGGATACAGTCCGGCGGGATATACACGGCTCCGGCCACCACCGGCCCGGCCCCGGGTCCGCGACCCGCTTCATCGATTCCCGCGATACGGGAAATTTTTTTGTTTTCCATCAATCGGGCTTCATAGTCATAGGTGGGGTAACTGCTGATTTTCGCCATAATATACCTGATGTCCATCCGAAAATGGCCTTTTTGTCCAGCCACCTCTTTAAATGCTGTGAAATAAATGCCCCCAGGATGTAAAAAAAGGATCAATCCTATATTTTCTAACCGGAGTATAGTCTGCCCGTCAAGCAAAACCATATTTTACAACATCTGCAATTTTGTATATTTTTCCCTTGCAAAATTTTACTACTTGAATAGAATCTATAAAAGTATCCACTATTTTTTTAGGGCACGGGCTTCTCCTTCCATATCAATGGACGGCAGCAACTCAGGTACCGGATCTGTTTTTGGGTTTTGCCTGCTATCTGCGGGCCTTTATAAAATTGTCAAAAAAAGCTGAAATTACCGCTCCATACAAGCTAAAAAGGACAGGAGAATGAAAACGCTGGGCGTATGCCTCGGGGCATCCACTGTTTCGATTGTTCAAATGGAGAAATCCGGCGGGGAAAAAAGCCGGTTGTGCGTCATCGATACCGCCTTTTTACCCCACGATGGAAACCCGCGAAAAACACTGGCGACCGCTTTCAAACACCTTGACATTGCATCATTTGACCGAATCGTCGCCACCGGCCGTAAATTCCGCAAGTTTATTAACCTTTCCTCTATTCCCGAACCCGAAGCCATCGAATCCGCCTACCCGTTCACCAAACCTGAAGGAATCGACTGCCCGGCCGTTATCTCAGCAGGTGGTGAAACCTTTATGGTTTATGTATTGAATCGTTTTGGACGAATCAGCAACGTCTTAACCGGCAATAAATGTGCCTCGGGTACCGGAGAATTTTTCATCCAGCAGCTTCGCCGTATGAACGTATCCCTCGAAGAGGCAGCCCAGTGGGCCGCTGTAGAAACACCCTATCACGTCTCCGGACGATGCTCTGTTTTCTGCAAATCAGACTGTACCCATGCCACCAATAAAGGGGTTTTGAAATCAGAGGTGACCGCCGGACTTTGCAAAATGATGGCTGAAAAAATACTGGAACTGCTTAAAAAAATTCCAAAGCAGAATATTATGCTTACCGGCGGCACATCCCTCAATAAAATGATGACCGCCTACCTGCAAAAAGAGATCTCCGGCCTGGTCATACCGGAACAAGCCCCCTGTTTTGAAGCATTGGGCGCTGCGATCTGGGCATTTAAACATGAAACCCGGCCGTTTCCAGGCATCGAGAAGCTCTTCAAAACCGGGGTCACCTCTTTTGCCTCTCTTCCACCTCTTACGGACGCCCGGGATCTGGTGACGTTCAAACATATGGAAAGCGGAACCATCCAATCCGGCGACACCTGCATACTTGGGCTGGATGTCGGTTCCACCACGACCAAGGCGATTTTACTGCGGACCCGTGACAATGCCCTGCTGGCATCTATCTACCTGCGCACCAGCGGCGATCCGGTAGGGGCATCCCGAAAATGCTACGCCGCCATTCTCGACCAGATCAAAGCCCGGGTAGATCCTTTACAAATTACCGTCATCGGGCTGGGCGTCTGCGGATCAGGCCGGCAGATCGCGGGGCTTCATGCCCTGACCAACGGTATTATTAATGAAATTATTGCCCATGCCGCTGCAGCCGTTTTTTTTGACGGGCAGGTCGACACCCTCTTCGAAATCGGGGGGCAGGATGCCAAATATACCTATATTACCAGCGGCGTGCCCGCCGACTATGCCATGAACGAAGCCTGTTCAGCCGGTACCGGGTCTTTTCTCGAAGAATCGGCACTCGAAACCCTGGGGATACAGATGACCGATATCGCGGATATTGCCCTGCAGGCCGAACATCCGCCCAACTTTAACGATCAATGCGCGGCATTCATTGCCTCGGATATTAAAAATGCAATACATGAAGGCGTAAACCAGGAGGATATCGTGGCCGGGCTGGTGTATTCAATCTGCATGAATTACACCAACCGGGTCAAGGGCAATCGCCCGGTGGGGGAAAAAATCTTTATGCAGGGCGGTGTCTGCTATAATGCCGCGGTCCCCCTTGCCATGGCCACACTGGTCGGCAAACCGATCATCGTCCCCCCTGAACCGGGGCTGATGGGTTCTTTCGGAGTGGCTCTGGAGGTCAAAAAACGAATCGAAGCCGGCCTGATGGCCCAAAGCCGATTTGATCTTCAAGCACTGGCAGATCGGGAAGCCATTTACAAATCATCGTTTATCTGCAAAGGCGGCAAGGAAAAATGCGACCGTCGATGCAAAATCAACCGGATCGAAATCGAAGGCCGTCGCTATCCCTTCGGAGGTGCCTGCAACCGGTATTATAATTTGCGGCATAATGTAAAGCATGACATCGGGAGTCTGGACCTGGTTAGCCTCCGGCAACACCTTGTTTTTGAAAAATACGGAATACATCCCTCCCCCGGGGCTATCGGGAAACACAAAAAAACAGTGGGCATCAACCGAAGCTTTATGGTGAATACCTACTACCCGCTCTACTCCACTTTTTTCGATAAACTCGGTTTTGAGATCATTTTGCCGGACACACCATCTCAAAAAGGCATTGACCGGCGCAATGCCGCATTCTGCTATCCCTTTGAGCTGGCGCACGGATTTTTTTACACTTTGCTCCAAAGCGAACCATCGCCTGCGTTTATTTTTCTGCCCCATTTCAAAGCCGTTCCGACCCAGATTCAAGAGACCAGTTCACAGGTATGCCCCTTTGTTCAGGGAGAAACCTATGTCCTCCAGACCACCTTTGGTAAAGAAATCGAACTTTTGAAAACCAGGGGGACCCGGATTCTTGCACCCCTGCTGGATTTCACACTGGGATTGAACGCGGCAAAGCCTTCCTTTTTAAAAATGGCCCGCCAAATGGGAATCGAACCTGAACCGGCCGGACAGGCGTTTGAACAGGCCGTTAAAAAACAAATAGACTGCATAGCGGAGATGAAGCAGCTCGGCAAAAAAGCAATGGCCAAGCTTCAGGCCCATCCCGACCAGACGGCAGTGGTCGTTTTTGCCCGCCCTTACAACGGATTTGTAGAAGAGGCACATATGGGCATTCCGCACAAACTGGCTTCACGGGGCGTCATGGTCCTGCCGTACGATTTCCTGAGTTTTGATGATGAGAAAATAAAATTGCACATGTACTGGGGCATGGGCCAGATGATCCTGCAGGCCGCTGAAAAGGTGAAGAAGCACCCCCAGCTTGTCGGTACTTATATAACCAATTTTTCCTGCGGCCCGGATTCTTTCATCATCGGGTATTTCAGGACCTGTATGGGGCGCAAGCCCTCTTTGACCCTTGAACTGGACAGCCATACAGCCGATGCCGGTATTGATACCCGCATAGAGGCCTTTCTGGATATTGTCAATGCGTTCCGGCAACTGATGCCCGAAAAGCACCATCCCCCGCGTATCACAGGATTCCGACCCGCCCGGACTGAAATCCATAAAGGACAGGCTGTCGTCGTCACCTCTTCCGGGGAGTGTCTTCCCATGACCGACCCACGGGTCACGGTCCTGTTGCCTTCCATGGGGAAAATCGCATCGGAATCTCTATCGGCCGTATTGCGCGGTCTGGGATTTAATGCCAAGCCCCATCCCCCGGCCGACGAAGCGATCCTGAAGCTTGGGCGTGGAAATACCTCCTGCAAGGAATGCCTGCCGCTCATACTGACAACCGGCACCCTGATTAGTTACAGCCGCAATGGGAAACGCGACGATGAGGTCGTGGTCTATTTTATGCCCACGGGCTCAGGTCCCTGCCGCTTCGGCCAGTACCAAAACTTCATGGAAGATTTGATCCGGCGTCTTGAACTGCCTGATGTGGCCCTTTTTTCACTGACATCTGAAAATAACTATTCCGGTTTCGGCAAAAAATTTGAGCAAAAAGGGTGGTGGGCTGTGATTGTGTCGGATGTAATGGAAGATATCCGCAGCATGCTGCTGGCCAATGCCGTTTACAGGGATTCTGCTCAAAAAATCTTTCAGGTCGAGTGGCAGCGCATCCTGAGTGCCCTGCAGAACGGCGGTTTCTCAAACTTTGAAAAACAGGTCCAAATAGCGGCCGGGAATTTGGGCGACATCTCCCTGAAACGTCCGGCAGCGGAAGTCCCAACCATTGCCCTTACCGGTGAAATATTTGTCAGGCGCGATTCACTGTCCCGTCGCTATCTCACCTCACGGCTGGCCCGGCACGGCTTTGCCGTTGTTTGTTCTCCGATCGCCGAATGGATACATTACTGCAGTTTTCTCATGGACCACGGTCTTGTAGACCACCGTCTGACCGGAATTGACAGGCTCAAATTCATCTTACGGAAAAAATTCATGAACCGTTATGAAAAACGCCTTAAATCAACCCTGACCCGATCCGGCCTGACCCATGCCGCACCGGTAAACATCAATGAGGTGATGCATCATGCGGCCGGATTCATCTCTCCGAATCTGGCCGGTGAAGCCATTTTGACGGTGGGCAGCTCCCTTGCCGAAATAGCATCCAGGGTCTGCGGCGTAATCGCCATCGGCCCCTTTGGCTGCATGCCCAACCGCCTTTCAGAAGCCTTGTTGAGCGAACTGATGACGGCTCCCAAAAAACTCGCCTCAGATCCTGAAAATGAAAGGCTGAAAGATCTTTTACGGGATATGGATGACCTCCCGTTTCTGGCCATCGAAAGCGATGGATCCCCTTTTCCCCAACTCATAGATGCCAAACTGGAAAGCTTCTGTCTTCGGGCCGAACGGCTGCACACAAGGATGCATGTCCGGCAGCATCAGGTTCCGTGACGATGCGGTTTTATATATAAAAACAGCCATTCTCCCCTTGACCGGAGAGTTTATCTTCTTATCTTGGCAGTGAAATTTAATAAAACGGAAGCATTCAAATACATTATCGTTGTTTAATTTTAAGTTTCGGCGCCCTGAATTGGGCAGAAAATAGATATTTTTTAATAAAAATGATAACCTGTAAATAAGGAATGCCAAGCAAATTATAAGAAAGGTAACATACTTAAAATGAAAATCAGACAAGTTAAATTTCTTTATTCAATTCCCTGGAATATTTTTCTTATTACGACGGGAGCCATCATAATAAGTATCGGGATTAAGGCCATCGCTATCCCCCACGGTTTTATTACCGGTGGTTTAACCGGGCTCAGTCTGCTTTCGTACTATTTCTTTAATTTCCTTTCGCCTGGTTTCTGGTATCTTATCATCAATATTCCGATTTTTATCGCCGGATGGCTGTTTGTGAGCAGACGTTTTCTCCTATACAGTATTGTGGGAATGATTTCGCTCTCCACGGCCATTGATTTGATATCCTTTACGATTCCGGTTCAAGATTCCATGCTGGCGGTGCTTGCCGGCGGAACGATCATTGGGGCCGGCAGCGGCATCATCCTGCATTCCCTTGGTTCTGCAGGAGGAACCGATATCATCGCCATAATTCTCAATAAGAAATTCGGTGTCCGCATCGGAGCCTTTTCCTTTACGTTTAACCTGGCGCTTTTCGGGTTCAGCTTCGGCGTATTGGAAATCGATATGGTATTATACTCACTGGCCCTAAGTTTCGTTACCGCCATGGTACTGGACTATTTCCTGGGAATTTTCAACCAGCGTAAAATGGTAATGATTATTTCTGAAAAATCGGATTTGGTTGCCGCTAGCGTGACTCAAAAACTGAATCGCGGCGCAACGCTTTTAGATGGAAAAGGCGCGTTTACCGGCAAGCAGAAACAGGTGATTATGACGGTGGTGAACAACTATCAGCTAAAACGCCTGGAAGAAACCGTCTTTACGATAGACCCGGATGCCTTTATGGTAACCGAGAACACATTCAATGTTCTTGGCAAGGGGTTTTCAAGACGCAGGGTTTATTAGAAGAAATTGGAAAAAATTTATTATCAGACGTCCCTTTTGTCAAGGCTTATAGTTTGTTGGTGAGTCGCAATGCATTCAGCTATGTATTTCGGGCTGTTTAACTATGTAGGGTCAGTAGTGTCCGGTTAGGTTTTTGCATGTAAGCGCTGCTGTTCCTGTTCTTTT
>CAYQNS010000026.1:0-32361 GCA_964418755.1 uncultured Desulfobacteraceae bacterium | reverse complement strand
TGGTAAGCGGGTTCGGTAAATTCTGTGTTCATGAAAAACAAAAACGCCGCGGCCGGAATCCGGCTACCGGTGATGATATGATGCTGGCTCCGCGTAAGGTTGTTACCTTCAAATGTTCCGGGAAATTACGGGATAGAATCAACAAAGGCGTATGATTGGCAACCAGGCCGCCACACAAGACGACCTGCCGTTGGTTTACGCTCATGGGATTTATCTTTGCGTCCTGGTTGGGTCTGCGGCGAAAACAACCTGATATCAAAGTTGTGCCGGTTGGATTAACCGAACAGGTCTCAAAATTTCGAGATACGCTTTAAAAGGAAAAATCAGGACAAAATACGGCAGGATTACATCTTGGATAAAAACGATTTGATTTGAGTGATCTGCTCAGGCGCTGTTTCATCAAATTTCACGCCAATTCCATCCGGGACATCTCTTACAATTTTACCATTTACCTTAAAATGGTGCTGATTGTCCGGTGTCATAAATGTCATGGCTATTTTCTGCCCCGCCAACAACGGTTGTTTGGTTTCAATAAACACACCCCCCACGCTGATGTCCCTGATAAAATCTCGGAAGCAATTATCATAAGAGACGTAATCAACCGGCAGTAGAATGTCTTCCCGGGAATGCCGCCGCTGTTCATTTTCTACTGTTTTTTCCGACTTTTCTTTTTCCAGAGCATCTAAAAGTTCACCCTGCCGTATGGGAGGTAAATTCTTTATAACATCGATCAATCTCTTGGTAACGTCGTTCTGCCCGGGTATTGATTTGAAATCATCCATCTTGTTTTCCTTAATTTCAGATCAGCATGAGATTAAATGATATCGTAATAATAAAAATATGTCAATAAAATAAGGTAAGTAGGGAAAAGCGATATTTTTTTCGATAATAATGATGGGCGAAGTTAGAACCGGGCCCACTCTTTTTTTTATAATCTATCCGTAATAAATTGCACCATTTCAGCCTGATACCGCGTCACTTTTTTAAACTTTACCGCAATTCCAAGGGGTTCGGATCTTACGATTTCTCCAAAAATTTTAAAATGGTGCTGAGAATTGGGGACATTCAGGGTCAGTGTTACGGTTTGCCCGTCGGAAAACGATTCACGGGTTTCAATAAATACACCGCCAACGCTCAGATTTTGAACAAAATCCCTGAAGGCCCTGTCCGCCGATGAATAATCAATGGGCACCAGACAGGGTTTACGGCTAAACTCCCGCTTCTCTTCTGATTCCCATTTCCGTAAGATTGATAATAGCCTTTTTTGTTTATCTTCCGAAAGGTTTTTTATCGAATCAATCAATTGACCAATGATACTGCTATAATCGGAATTCATCTCCAGGCTTGCATTGCTTTCTGGTTGCATGACCCGGCCTGAAAAATCAGGGTGTGAAACAACCGTTCCGTCCCTTTGTTCCCCTCCTGGGATCTGATTTTCTTTCACCACCGATTTTGCTTTTTCACCCTGGCTGGGCTGTATTTTTAATTCCAGGGCACACTCGGCGATAATATCCGCAGTTATCTGCCGGACGCCCTTGACATATCCCGTGAGCAGGGCATGATCACATATGATATTTATCAGGCGTGGGTATCCCTCTGAAAACAGGTGTATTTCACGAAGGGAATCGATATCAAAGATAGATTCTTGAGATCCTGCTGTTTTCAGCCGATACCGGACATATGCTCCGCTTTCACTTTCCGTCAGAGGATCGATATTATAATTTATTGTGATCCGCTGTCGTAGTGCCCTGTTTTTATTTTCCAGTAATGTATCATTGAATTCATCCTGGCCCACAAAAAAAATATTCAACAACTTTGTGTTCTGGGCCTCTATGTTGGACAAAACCCGTATCTCATCAAGCTGCTCATGATTCAGGCGCTGAGCCTCATCGATAATCAACAGAACTTTTCTATCGTTTTTGTAATTATCGATGAGAAATTTTCTAAATTTGATCAAAAACTCGCCCTTGCTCTTAAAACTCTGATCCATGTTTAAAGAAACCGCTATATATTGCAGGAAATCAAATAATTCCAAATCAGGATCCGGAACCATGGCCACCAATGTATTTGCCCTGAGGCTGTTCACCAGGCCATGGACAAGAGTAGTTTTGCCGGTACCTACATCCCCGGTAAGCAGAAGAAATCCACGGTTGTCCAAAATTCCATATTTAAGTACTGCCAGCGCTTCTTTATGCTTCTCACCCATCCACAAAAATGCCGGATCGGTATTGATCTGAAACGGTTTTCGTTTCAGGTTATAATGAGCTAAATACATGCAACTCCTTTTTTTCAAAGGTTATCCAGAAAAGTAAGATCTCCGGCCTGGCTGTTTTTCGTTCCTATGGAGAGGATCTCGATCTTCCCTTTTATATTTCGAAAATAAAGTCTGCCCTTGTATGCAAACAAGACTTCCAGCACTGTCACACGGCTTTTCTTGCTGAAAACTTTACGTTTTATCAAAACCTGCTGCGAGTCATAATTCAGTTGATGAATAATTTCTTCGCTCTTGATTTGCAGGTCATCCGATAAAGCCATGAAACCGCTGATGGCCCGGTCATGGACAATTGTATTTTTATAGAGAACGGAAAACTTTTTTTTGATCTTCTTTCTGTCTTTCCCGGTCTTTGGAGTATCCGCTCTTTTATCCTGCTCAAAAGATTTGATTTTTTTTTGCAGTTCATCCTGAAAGGCAATATTTTTTGTAATTTTTTCTTCAAGTTTGACGATCTCTTCTATAAAATCATCTTCATTTTTGCCGACTTTGGATTTTGTGTCTTCAAGTTGTTTTCGGGTCTTTTTAATTTCGCATACCAGCTCTTCCCGGTTTTGTGTTAAAGAAAATAACTTCTGTGATCGGCTTTTCTCCATTGCAACCAGATTATCGATATTTTCACGCTGCCAGTGTTCTTCGGCCATAAATCTGCGGACTCCGGTTCTATAATAAAAATAAAGTCCCAGCAAAAAAACAAAGCTGTATCCCCCCAGTATCAAATTGGAAATCAGCGTGTTGTGTTGAAACGTTACATCGACGTTTACATTCAGGCCTTCCTGCAGTATCCGATAATTTTCAGCAGCAATCCGCATTGAGTCAGAGTCTGCAATTGGATTCTCACCGGCATTACTATATGTCGGGTAAACAATCCGACCATTGTCGGTACCAACCGTCACATTTACAATCACACCCCATGCCATCAGGGTTTTGCTCCGAAGGTATGCATCGATATTTTCGTTAATGACCTGCCCGAGCAAAGCACTGCCGGCAAACAGAGGATCCGTATCGCCGATATAAATTTCTTCTATTGCCTTTGAATATTTCCGGGATAAATGATTTTCCAGATATTGGATAGACAGAATATAACACACCGGAGGCAGCAGGATGAACACAATAAGAATTTTGAATGATAAAAATTTCATCCCGTTTGCGTTGTTGATCCAAAAATTTCGGTTTAGTCGTTACATATCATGAGTTACCGGCTCCGGCCGGCTTACAGCATACACACAATTCGTCACAGCTCGGATAAAATTTTTCTGGCATTATCCGCACCGTCAAACGACGGGGCCAGAGACAGGGCTTTTTCTATCTGTATACGGGCCTTTTCCAGGTTCTGTTTTTTATAATATGCCATTCCCAGATGATAATGAATCGTCGGATTATCCGCAATTTTTCCGAGGCTGTCTGTAAATTCATTGATCGCACTGTCATAAAGACCCTTTTTATATAAAATCCATCCGAGGGTATCCATCACACCCGGGTCATCCGGAAGCTTTTCTTTGGCTATCTGAGCCAGGGCAAGGGCCTCATCAAGCTCTTTATCCTGATTGGTCAGAAGATAACTCAGGTTGTTAGCGGCGGGTGCAAATTCAGGATTAATTTCCAGAGCCGTTCGATAATGCTCTTCAGAAAGATCAAATCTTTTTTGCATATCAAAAACGGTTCCCAGCAGCATATGCGGAACAACCTGGTTTGGATTTTTCACTAAAAGCGCCTGATACTGAGCGATCGCCTTATCCTCCTGCCTGTTTTTCAGATATATGCGGGCCAGCGCATAGTACGGCCGCAGAAAATCCGGATTTTGCTTTAAGGCATCCTGAAAACAAATTTCAGCTACCTTTATTTTTTTCTGCGCCAGGTTTACCTCTCCTTTTAAATTATAAACCACTGCCAGCAATGCCGGTGAATCCTTTACGATCCGGGCCTGCCGGTCGCACTGTTCAAGTGCTGCAGCAAAATCTTTCCGGGCACTGTGCAAAAAAACGATATTGGTAAATACATCCATGAGGCGAGGATTTATGGCCCGGGCTTTTTCCAGATTGACCAGGGCGCTGTCATACTGTTTTGTCAACCGCTGGAGAAGACCCAGTCGAAAATAGCCGGCAGGGTTTTGCGGATCAAGTTTGATCAGATTTTTAAAAGACAAGATGGCATCATTGCGATGCCCCTGATACATCAAAGCATTGCCGACGATCATTGTTGCCTGGTAGTTATCAGGCAACATTTTCAATACTTCCTCCCCTTCTTTCTTTGCCGGCTCAAATGCCTTTTCACGCATATACAGATCAGCCATTACAATCCTCGCCTTTACGTAACGGGGATTCAGCTCAATGGCCCGCAGCAGAGATGTTTTGGCCGAGACGGCCTCATTTTTGCCGATATGGGCGATGCCCTTAAAATAATGGGCTCTGGCGGACCGGGGTTCCTGATTTACGAGATCTTCGAACAACTGAGATGCCTCGGTAAATTGCTTTTTAAAAATATAAAGCTCACCTTTAAGCATCCGGGCTGGAAAATATGCCGGCCTTTTCTCAAGCATTTTATCGACATAGATCGCGGCATCATCCACCGCCCCGTTCTTGAAATAATGCCTGGCAACGGCGTCCATGATTCGGACATCGTCCTCCTGCAGTTCAAGTGCCCGGCTATACATGGCCATTGTCTGTTCTTTATTTCCGGTTGCATCATAAAAACCGGCGGCCACCATATAGAATTTAACATTTTCCGGAGCCGTTTCAATCGCCTTTAAATAGGCGTTTTCCGCTTTATCCTGTTTTTTTCGACTGTAATAAAAATTACCCAAAACAATATACAGATTCGCATCCGTCGGGTTTTCTTTAATGGCGTCTTGTACAGTTGCAATGGCCATGTCAAATTTTTTCCGATTCATATAAAACTCAAACAATGCCAGAGCGGGTCTGATCTCTTTTACATCCAGGTTCACCGCCGTTTTCAGCTTCTTTTCAGCATCCTTAAACTTTCCCTGCTGCATGAGCACACGGCCCAATCCCAGGTAAGCCTTTGTCTGATTTGCGTCCAGTACAAGTATTTTAGTAAAGACGGATTCGGCCTCCTGGAATTTCTTCTCCAGATTATAAACACCTGCCAGCAGAAAAAGGGCGTCCATATTATCGGGCTGTTTTTTTAAAACCAGATCAATCTTTTCCCGCGATTCTTTCAATTTCTTGCCAAGCATATAAAATGTAGCCAGTTTCAACTGAGCATTCAAATTCTCAGGGTCGAGTTCCGCCACCCTTGAATAGGTTTTAAAAGCTTGCTGTGCATTTCCGAGTTTCAGGTAAACCTCTCCCAGTTTTTCATAAGCCGTCAGATATACAGGGTCAATCTGGACAGCGTTTTTAAGCTCTATTTCAGCACTTTTGTACTCACCTTTTTCAAAATAGGCATTTCCCTTTTCCAGATGGGAAGCTTTTTTTTCCTCGTCTGATGAACAGCCGTATAATGCAATACAGGAAGCAAGCAATATTAAAAAAATCGTCTTATATCGATTCATTATCAAACCTCCGGAAAAATAAATAATTATAATATTAGTCGCCGGGTTTCGCCGGGGGTAAAAACAGGCACATATACACAAATATTCACCCCATTTATTTGATTCCGGCTTGTCCAACTTTGAGATTTAACAAACAAGGAATGTTTTTTCAAGAAAATTGTATCTTTTGATCGCAGACTGTAAAAAAAATTGAAATGTTAAAAATGTCGTATAGCATGAAGATGCAAGGCCTTCTCTGTTTTGGTGTATTTCCTATAACTATTTTATATTGTTGTAAATTTTTAAATAAGGGGGTAAAATTTACCATAGCCATCCGAATTCAAACTGGAAAATTTCAGTGAGTGCTTTAACGAAAACCCGACCACGTGATTTATGAGGTTTCGTCAGGCACTTCAATGTAATTAACTTTAGAAGCAGCAGTATGGATCACCAGGACCTGAAGCGATTGAAGACTTTTCCTTCGTGTTCTGGTTTATGCTTCATGGTAAAAACAGTTGTTATTTTCATTAAGTTAATGGCATTGAGACACTATTTATGGATGGACCCTGCTTACCTTGCAGAGCTTGGAGGAATAAAATCATGGTTTTCCCTGTTTCAGGTGTTGAAGTGAACCCGGTAATACCCTTTGCTGTGGCATTTATCGTCTCTTTTTTTACATCGATGGGAGGCGTTTCCGGAGCCTTTCTTCTTCTGCCATTTCAGGTCAGCTTTCTGGGGTATACTGCGCCATCGGTCAGCGCTACCAACCAGGTATTTAATATTGTTGCCATCCCCAGCGGCGTCTACCGGTTCATCAAAGAAGGACGGATGCTCTGGCCCCTTACCTGGGCGGTTATCATCGGCACTTTGCCTGGGGTGTTTATCGGGGCATGGGTGCGGATTGAGTATTTGCCGGACCCGAAAAATTTTAAGGCTTTTGTGGGATGCATCCTGCTTTATATCGGCATAAAGCTTGTACAGGATGTTATGAAAAACAAGGAGGCCGCCGTTAGTCAAAAGGACAACAATTCAAAAGTGAGAGATACCTTTATTGTTTCCATTACCCGGTCGTCCCTGAAACGGGTTGAGTTCAGCTTTGATGACAAATCCTTTTCTTATGCGCCCTCCCTCGTACTGGGCATCTGCTTTTTAGTGGGTATTGCCGGCGGCATTTACGGCATCGGCGGCGGCTCCATAGTCGCTCCTTTCTTTGTGGCCATTTTAGGACTGCCGGTATATGCCGTTGCCGGTGCAGCCTTGATGGGAACCTTTATTACCTCCGTCGCCGGTGTTGCCTTTTACCAGGTGCTGGCTATATTCTATACTGAAATGTCTGTTGCGCCTGACTGGATGCTTGGCTTTCTGCTGGGATTTGGCGGTTTTGTCGGAATTTACCTCGGCGCCCGCTGCCAGAAATACGTTCCCGCACGGCTTATCAAACTGGTGCTTTGCATTTGCGTAATGGTCGTGGCCGCAAGATACCTTATGGGATTCTTTCAATAATTTTACAAAAAACATGATCCGTCCGCCCTCCCCCGAACGTCCGACATCGAACATTCAACGTTCTATTTTTTCAATATTCTCTTCCAATTTAATAAAGTTAAAATTTTACAATTTGTAAAAAAGGATGACACCTTTTTGTCCGGATTTTATCCTGCTGAAATCATTTTCAATTTATCTCTAATGATTTAAATACATTATTTATAATTTAAAAATTCCGGTGATTTGGCATAATGCTTGCGAACTTCTAAAGAGCACTGAACAACATCTGGTGAGGCTTGTTGAATGAATGAAAAAATACACTACAAAAAAATCCGAAGACTGATTCTGGCCTGTATGATTCTTGTACCCGCAATATCCTTCCTTGTCAGCTTGACGGTTGCCTATTATTTTTTTACGACCTCCATTGAAAGTACTACCATCGAGCGCATGAAGCGGGTTGTATATGATCATTGCCACATGATCGACAGCTTCCTGCAGGAACGCAGGGGCGATTTGGAATTTGTAGCCGATTCTTTTCCGTTCGATACTATCAGGCAACCGGAAAACCTGCATAATATCTTTATTCGGCTTCAGTGCAACTCCATCGCATTTATGGATTTAGGAGTTTTCAACGCCGACGGAGTCCATGTGGCATACGAGGGGCCCTATCGTCTGACCGGTAAAATTTATAAGGATGCTCCATGGTTCAAAAAAGTCATCAAACAGGGGGTTTACATCAGTGATGTATTCCTGGGATATCGCAAGATCCCCCATTTTATTATCGCCGTAGCCCGCCGGGAAAAAGGCCGAAACTGGGTCATTCGTGCCACCATCGATACACTACTGTTTAATGATCTGGTTGAAAAAGTGCGTATCGGCAAGACCGGAGAATCATATATTCTCAATGTCGACGGTATATTCCAGACCGAACGCAGATCCGGCGGTAATTTACTGGAAAAAGACCCGGATCAGTTGATTTATCCCGCATATAATACGGGAAAAGATATCCCGCCTGACACCTCTGCCGCATTTCGGCCGAACAAAGCATTGGATCCGGCCGGATGCCCTGTTTCGAAAAAAGGCATAAAATCGTTTATTGAAAAGGATTCCACGGGCAATAAATATCTGTATGTCACCACTTGGCTGAAGCAGAAAAACTGGCTGATGGTGGTGCGCCAGGAAAAGGCGGATGCGTTCAAGGCGTTTCGGACGGCCTTGTTTTTAATCCTTATGGTTGCTCTGATCGGTGGCGCAGTCATTATCAGTGTGGCGTTTTTTCTGACCGGAAAAATTGTCCGGCAAATGGAACAGGTGGATCTGGAAAAAAGTGCACTCGGGGATCAACTCATCCGGGCAAGCCGGCTTGCGGAACTGGGTGAAATGGCCGCCGGGTTTGCCCATGAAATCAACAACCCGCTACAGATTATCAAAAGCGAACAGACGCTGATTGAGACCATTCTTGCTGATTTTAAGGAAAGCGGTAAATTGACGCCATCTGAAGATCTCGAGGATTTCGAGGATTCCATAAAGCAAATCGACCTGCAGATCGGGCGCTGTTCCAAAATTACACATGCCATATTGAAATTCGGACGGAAAGACGAGTTTAATCCGATTGATGTGGACCTGCAGGACTTTATACCCGAAGTTATCGATATGGTAGCCCAAAAAGCCCGGGTAAACGGCATTGACCTGCAGCAGCGCATCTCTTCGGACGTCCGTCCGGTTTTTGGTGATCCGGCCCAGTTGCAGCAGGTCTTGCTGAACCTGTTTAACAATGCCCTGCATGCCATTGAGGAAAGACGCGGTGCCAGTGGTGGAAATCTATTGATAACGATCAAAAACCAGGACGAAAAAGACGTGGCGATTAAAGTTAGAGACAATGGCTGCGGCATCAGCCCGGAACATCTGGGAAAAATTTTTTCGCCCTTTTATACCACCAAACCGGTGGGCCAGGGGACCGGACTGGGTCTATCCGTCTGCTTTGGCATCATTGAAAGTATGGGAGGCACCATGTCGGCTGAAAGTGAGCCCGGGCAGGGAACAACATTCAGTATTAATCTGCCGGCCGCAAATTGAAGCTTAAAAATACCTAAACCAATGAAGGGGCAGGATATGACGGGGAAAAAAAAAGTTACAGGATATGACAAATATGTTGACTGGAAAATGTTTATCTTTCCGGTGGTGCTTCTTTTCGCCATCCTGATCCTGCCGACGCCCCATGGAATGAAGGATGTGGGCATGGAGTACAAGGTGGGACCGGGAGCTGTCATTAATTCAATAACCAAGGAGCTGTTCGATACGCCCGGCACCGATGCTGCGCAATGGCAAATGATCTCAGCACGCATCATGGAGCGGAATATGCGCATGGGTGCCCTGACCCGGGACCGCTACCTGAAAAGAGATGTGAGATGGTGCAAAAATTATAAAATTTCCGTTGATGAAAAAAATTTCAAGCTGGCCCATGACTATGTAAAAAATCATATCAATGATCAAAAATTCACGGGCCTGATGGCCAGGGCCATGACGCTCCGCAAAGAGGGGCTTATATATGAGGAATTGACCGGTGCGGAAAAAAAGACGGCGGATAAAGGTGCCTGGCATATTAAGGTGGCCATTGCCATGGGTGTGTTTGTTGTGCTGTGCTTTTTGACCGAATGTATTCCCCTGCCCGGGGTAGCCTTCTGCATGGGACTGATCCTGGTTTTTACCGGCGTAACCACACGTAAGGATGTGGCCATGCTCTACTGGAGCGATGCCTGCTGGTTTATCATGGGCAGCCTGATGTTTGCTGCGGCCTTTGTGAAAACCGGTGTGGACAAAAGGGTCTGCCTGATGATGTTCCGGAAACTGGCCGTGCCCAATGTCAAGTGGATCACGCTCATTGTTTTTGTGATCATTGCGCCCCTGGCATCCTTTATATCGGATCATGCTCTGGCGGCCATGTTTTTGCCCATCGGCATGCTCCTGTACCAGAACAGCCTCACAAAGGAGATTCCCGAAGATCCGGAACTGGCCAAAATGCTGATGATCACCATTGCCATGGCCTGTAACCTGGGCGGCCCCGGGGCCCCGTCGGGCGGAGCCCGCAATGTCATCATGATGACCTATCTTACCGATATGTTCGGATTTGATATCGGCTATTTCCAATGGGTCACCTATTGCTTTCCGTTTGTTATCATCATGATTCCCATTGGCTGGTTACTGGTCAACGTTCGCTTCAAGCCGAAAATCGTTTCCCTGGCCCCGGCCATGGCCCAGCTCAAGACTGAAATCGATAAAATGGGCGGCTGGAACCGCAAGCAGATATTTGCCCTGATAATCTTTATCGTCATGGTATACGGCTGGTTTACGGAAAAAATTTTCTTTCAGCTTGGATTTTATCCGGTACGCCTGGGCATCGGTGTGATTGCGGTGGCCGGCGCAGTGGCATATCTTCTAACCGGAGTGGTGAACTGGCGTGATTATCAGGAAAAAGTCGACTGGGGCGTTGTCTGGCTCTATGCCGGCGCCATTCTTTTCGGACGAACCCTGGACAGCACCGGGGCCGCCTACTGGCTGGCCCGAACGGTCATCGATTTTCTGGCGCCCCTGGGCATGGATTCGGGTCTGCCGCTCATGGCGATCTCAAACGGATTGACCTCGGTATTGACCAATCTGATGGCGGACGGACCTGCCGCCGCAGCCGTGGGCCCAATTACATTGAACATGGCCGGCCTGGTTCATCCGGGAACGACCTATCTGCCGTTTATGGCCATGTCCACGGCCATTGCATCTTCCTTTGCCTACTGCCTGATTATCGGGACCCCGCCCAACGCTATTGTCTATGCCAGTGGTTACCTGGAACCCAGGGATTACCTGCGTGTAGGTATTCCCATCTGGTTTATGGTCAATATCGTTCTACTACTCATGACCGCAGTGTATTGGGCATTCAGGGGGTTTAGCGGGCTTCCGGGATTTTAATGCCCCCTTGAAGCCGGGGGTAAAAAGGGCGGAGACCCTTAATTTTAAAGATCGCAACAAAGGAGAAAAAGATGACAATTCATGCCGAACAGGGCAATGGATCGAGAAGAAAAATGCTGCATCATGAAAACGGACGAACCTATTTCAGCCGCGAGAGCGAACGCAGACTCTTTTTTATATTGACGGTAATGATGCTGGTTGCGGGTATTTTAACTAAAATCGGTTTATGGTAAAGGATAAAACCGTATGGCGCAGACGGAAAAATTCACGGCCGGGTTCTATTTTTACGCCCTGACAAAAATGCTCGGTGAACCGCGCCGGTTTTTCAGCCAACCGGCACCTGAAGCCTGCTTTGGCCCCGCGTTTGGGTTTCTCCTGGTGTCAAGCCTGTTTTTTTCGGGGGCCGGTCTGGTTACCGCCATGCCGTCGAATCCGTTTCTATGGGGCGGCATATTTTTGGTCAATGCCGTGGGCATGACCTTTATTGCCGCCGGCCTGGGCTATATGACCATGACCCTGTTTTTCGGTAAAAAAGTGACGTTTACCCGCCTTTTCAGCGTATACGCCCTGGCTTCCGGCGTGACGCTGCTGGCGTCGTGGCTGCCTTTTTTTGTCTGGCTGACCGAACCTTGGAAATGGTGGCTTGTGGGAACCGGGCTGATCAAGGCATGTGGATTCAGCCTGCGCCAGACCTTGCTGATTATCGGGGTATCGCTGGGAATCATGGTACTGTTTTTCTGGTCAGCCCTGCCCCTGATCCTGGCCGGACGTGGATAGAAAAGACGGAGGTCGGAGATCAGAGGTCTGAGGTCGGAGATCAGAGGTCTGAGGTCGGAGATCAGAAGTCAGAGGTTGGAGATCAGAGGTCGGAAGGGTGAACCCTGAACCGATGGACAGCTACCATAATATCCTGGGGAAAAGGAGATCCATTGCATGAAAAAGAAAATAAAGGTTTTAATGGTTGATGATGAAAAACAGTTTCGCTCAACCACCCAGAAAATATTAAACAGGAGGGGCTTTGATACGATTCCGGCCGGCACCGGAGAGGAAGCTCTTGAAAAACTCGTTGAAAAACCCGATGTGGTTGTGCTGGATGTTAAAATGCCGGGCATGGACGGACATCAGACCCTGCGTGAAATCAAAAAAAACGTCCCGGATCTTCCGGTCATCATGCTCACCGGGCATGGCGACAAACCTTCAGCCAGAGATGCCCTGGTGGAGGGCGCATTTGATTATCTTTCAAAGCCCTGTGATCTTGATTTATTGACCCTGAAAATCAATGATGCTTGTGCTCATGGACGGACAGGTGGACAGCCGATTGAAGAAAAAAATGTGGCCGGCATTATGATTCCCATCAGCGATTATACGACCATCTCCGGGAACAGCACAATTTTTGGCGCCATTTATAAGCTCAAGGATTCTTTTGCTCCCAGGATGCCCACCAGCCGAATATTGGAAACCGGTCACCGATCACTGATCGTTATGGATGAAAAAGGCAGGATTGAAGGGGTTGTGGCCATTATTGATCTGCTGGAGGCCATCATGCCCGCGTATCTTTCCGCGCCCAAACCCTCCATGGCCGACACCTTGGAATACTCTCCCATGTTCTGGATCGGCATGTTCAGCCGTGAAGTCAGTGCCCTGGACAACAAAAAAATCGAGGAAGTCATGTCCGAGGCCCCCATGACCGTGGCGCTCGATGCCAGCCTCATGGAAGCATCCTACCGGATGGTCAAAAACAACCAGCGGCGTCTGGTAGTGATGGACAATCAAACGGTTGCCGGCGTGATACGGGAGCAGGACCTGTTTTTTGAAATAGAAAAAATACTGTCACAATGATAACGGAGGTCGGGGGTCGGATCGGTGAAACGCGGCAAAAAAAATAGCCTTCTCGGGAGGAGATATTTCGAGCATATTGTCTACTGGTAGGCCGAATCATGATCAGGATGCAGCGACAACAGGCGCAACCATAAGCCGTCCCGATATGCTACTCCCCGAAATCCCCTGCCGATCCGAAAACTGTAAAGCTTGTTACCTCCAGGGCCTTCTTGTGATAGAATAATTTCCCATTTTAGGCCATAATCTGAATATACCTGTTGCCATGTCATGTTTGCCAATTTACGCAAAGTATTAAGAGTGTTGTGCTGATCGTTTTTGGACAGATTAAAAAGCAGTCGTTGAAAGACAGGATTGTTCAGATCCAGACGTATGGGTTGATAAAATTTCGGACCCATCATTTGATCCGGGCTTCTAATTCATCAAAGTTTGTATCCTCGGGCGGATTTTTCTCTGCCCAGGCAATTGCTTCGCTGAGTTCGGCCTGGACATCCGGCCTGTGAAGCCACCTTTCATTGTCCGGAACGAAGCGACCCAGCTTGACAATCCAAACGCCTGTGTCGATTTCATCCAACATTACGGTTTGGCCTGCGAACTTTTTACCTATAGAGATCTGCCCGCTGCTGCCGACTGTTTTTATTACATTCATACATTCTCCTAAAAGTAATATTATATATTTAAGATAGCATGAATGCATGATAAGTCAAGAATAAACGGCTGCTAACGTTTTTTATTTTTTTTCTTTTGGGAAAAAGTTTAAAAACATCCCCGGGCGATTCCACCAGCCGATCAATTTTTTCGTTCATGTCTTTTTTTGCCTTCACATCCTTTTTCTCCCAGGCTCCTTCAATTTTGGCGACCAGTTCATCGATTTCACAAGGTTTGGTCAGATAATCATAGGCACCCAGCTTGATAGCTTCCAGGGCTGAATCAATGGAGCCATGACCGGTAAGCAGCAAAGTCTCGGTGAAAAGACCGAGGTTTTTGATCTCTTTTAGTGTAGTGAGCCCGTCCATACCGGGCATTTTAAGATCCAGCACCACCACATCGAAATCTTTTTCTTCCATAACCTGAATCGCCGCATCACCACTGTTTACAGCAGTTACGACATATCCCCGATTGGCCAGCAGTTTCGACATATTTTTAGTGAAGACCGCTTCATCATCTACCAGTAATATTTTGGCTCCTATCATTTTTCCCTCCTTTGGGGTCGTGGCAAAACGAGACGTCCCTGATTTTTCCCTATATTAATCAAATTCTCCGTCACCTTTTTCCATAGCTTCAATCAGTTTCGCAGACGGTTTGTACGGCAGGTAAATTTTAAATTCCGTACCTTCGTTGATAATACTGGTAAGGGTAATCTCTCCCCCCAGCCGTTTGATAATACTGTAACAGATGGACAGCCCCAGTCCGGTCCCTTTGCCTACCATTTTAGTCGTAAAAAACGGATCGAATATTTTATCCACGTTTTCAGGTGTAATCCCGGAGCCGGTGTCGGCGATTAATATTTCTACTCCGTCCCGACTGCCACTTATTCGGGTATTGATACTGACACTGCCGTATGGTTTTTGCTCATGGGCGTCGATGGCATTGGTAATTAAGTTCAAAAACACCTGCTGTAATTGAGAGGGGTCGGACAGCATCGGCGGTATATTTTCGTCAAAATCGGGCATGAATTTGATCCCGCTAGACCGAGCCTCCCTTTTCATAAGTTCGATGACTTCGCCCAAAAAAGAATTGATATTGACGGTATCAATGACCGATTTAGTACGGCGGGCAAAGCGGAGCAGATTCTGAGTAATGCGCTTACAGCGCTGGACCTGCACATCGATCTGGCTCATGGAGTCATCAAATTGTTCCACAAACACAGGCTCTGGATGCGGGCAAAGCCTGCCCGCATCCAGCAAAAGTTGTCTTTCGGTCAGGATAATTGCCAGGGGATTGTTAATCTCATGCGCAACACCGGCGGAAAGCTGACCAATGGAAGCCAGTTTACCGGCCTGCATAAGCCGGCGGTTTAACTGATCCGCTTCCCGGTCGCGTTGTTTGATCACATTGATCATGTGCCTGGTAATAAATACCGTTACAATCAAAATGATTAATGCGCTGAGATGCAGGAAAAACAAAACGGCATAATTGGCATGATTGACATCAGTAAAAGCCTCGGCATAATCCTGTTTCACCACCAGCAGCCATTTGGGCTCATCCAGCCACACATGGCTGACTACCTGGCGCGGGTGGCGGGTGCCGTTTGCCGGTTGGGCATCTAAAATTCGCACTTTAATACCGCTATGCACCGGCTCCATTTCAAATGCGGCTTTTTCCATGATCCTGCCTTCAAAACGCGAACTTGTCTGAAAAATTCCCTGCTGATTCAGCAGGTAAACTTCACCGGTTTTGCCGATCCTGACATTTTCAACCAGTGATCGAAAGGCTTCGCTGTCAACAGTGGCACGCAATATCCATTTCTTTCCCTGACTTGAACTGGTGACTGCAATCACAAAATGCGGCTCCTGACGAAATCCCATGAACATATCGCTGATAAAAATGCCCTGATTCATGACCTCTTTAAACCAGAAAGTCTTGGAATAATTGCAATTCATCAGATCATACGGCCCGATATACGCCAAATGCCGGCCGTTTTCATCAATAAGGCCCAGGTCGGTTATGGAGCCCTTTTCTCGATTGATTAGCTCAAACATTTTGCTTAAATTCTCTGCCTGGTTCAGGTACTGTTTGGTATGAGAATGCGCGATGAGTTCAAGCATGCTGCTGCGTTGCCTTAAAAACAGTTCAATGACCTGGCGATGATGTTCTATACGAGTTTGAAAAGACTTCATCACCCGGGTGTTTGCAAAGTCGGAATAATGAATATTAATTGCCCATCCCACCAGCAGCAGCGGAATCAGAGAGCATAATATGGTCAAAAGAACAAATTTACGAAAAATTTTTCTGTAATACAATCGGCGCTGATCATCCGGCTGCTCTTCCAGATTAATATCGTTTATTGCTGTTTTTTTCAGCATTGTTTATTTTTCCCAAATGACCTTTATCCGTGTCTGTTTCATGATTATTTTTTATAGACAATGGGCTTGTCATATATTTTATCCAAAAACCATGCCACAGATACAAACAGGCTTTATATCATTCACAACAACTTGATATAACTATATTTATCAATTCTATTACTTTGGGTGAACGTTCGGAAAAAACCCCTGGGATGTAAACATGGAGATGACAGCAATCGGGCACTGAAAGTTTCAGTGGATAAAGGGATGAGGGCGGCCGCCGTATTGTTGTTGCGTTCCTCTATCAACGTGCATTTGAAAATTTCCAGTATTTTTTTTGAACATCGACTACTTTTTTTATAACAGACAGGTTATTATAACGCCTATTTTGAATTTTTTTTGTCAATTTTTTCCTGTCAAATGCAGGAACATCACACAATTCCTGCATGACACACAGACCGCACTTTTCAATCCCCTGGACACTGTACCCGCCCTCCATAATAAAAGCTATCCGCCCGCCGCATACTTCTTTTGCAATTTTTTTTAACAGAAAAGTGATCATGGCATATCCTTCGGAAGTCCCGTTCATGCCGGTCAACCGGTCATGCCGATAAAGGTCAAATCCGCAGGAAACCAGAATTATTCCCGGTTGATACGCATACGCCAGCGGTTTAACAACCGAATGAAGGATTCCGACAAAATCATAGTCTCCCGTTCCTTTTTCAACTGGAATATTGACGGTAAAGCCCTCTCCCCTGCCTGCCCCTACCTCCCCTATGTTGCCGGTCCCCGGGTAGCAGGGGAATTGATGCATGGAAACAAAAAGGACTTCATCCGTGTCATAAAAAGCAGTCTGGGTACCATTTCCATGATGGGCATCAATATCAATAATCATCACTTTTTTTACACTGTATTGCTTCAGCAGATAGCGGGCACCCAGTGCAATATTGTTAAATATGCAAAACCCCATGGCCTTGTCGGGTGTAGCGTGATGCCCGGGTGGCCGGATAAAGGCAAAACCGCATTTCGCCTCTTTTTTAATAATACCGTCCAGAAGGCTGAAAACCGCGCCAACCGCCAATCTGGCAATCTCATAAGTTTTCTCGGAAGTCTGGGTATCCAGATCAAAAGATGCAAGTGGTTTGCCGGCGGTGCGGGCGATACGATCTACATGTTCAACAGTGTGCACCAGGGTGAGTTCTTCCCTGGTTGCCATCCGTGGTGTTATTGCTACCCATTTTCCTTTGAGGGTGGCATCATCCAGTATGGTTTCAACGGCTTTAATTCGTTTGGGGCTTTCCAAATGAAAAATATTTTCCAAATGCAGGGTAAATCTTGGATCTGTGACTACAAATACGGGCTGTCCAATGGGCAATTCACTGTCTTTTACTCTGACGCGACCTTTCTCGGTCCCGAACCGGATCAATTCTTCCGCTTCAGGTATTTTACTTTTTTTTCTGAGAAGCGCTTTGATGACCGTTGTGGCAAACTCAGGTTGCGATTTAGAGAAAAGACATGTTTTTAAAAAATGGACCACATGTTCGCGGTCTGATTGTTGACCTTTTCGGTATTTTTTTTTGAGGAGCCAATCAACCTGTTTTTTAATAAAATTATTGATTTCCCGAATCGTTCTTTGATTAAAAACACGACTTCTGTCCGCCATTATCACAATGGCATTCAACAGATAACCACAGGGAGCTCCAAGCACATACTTACAAATTCCTCTGGGATGGAAACCTATTGATTTATAAAAACGGACGGCAGCAATCTCTGAATCGAGAAAAACCTCCCTGACCCCGTCAAACCGGTCTTTCCAAAGCATCCATACGCCCGCCATTAAAAAAGTGCCGATTCCTTTAAATGGCGGCTGCATATGCCCTTCAGCGTCAATGCCCTGCCCCCGCTGTGTGGCAATATACTTAACTTCCAAGCCCTTATAGAAAAGAGCCGTTTTTAACTGGAGATAAACCAGTCCGACGATTCTTTGATCTGCAACACAGGCAAAAAGGTGTATTTGCCGATCTCTTACCAGGCATTTTAGAATAAAACGAATATGGAAAAATTCAAGATCAAGCTCAGCCACCTGCATTAAGGCCTCAAGTGAATAGGGAAACTGAACAAAGATAGCAGGGGTGTCCGTATCAACAATGCCCGTATATAAAACAGCCGGATCATCGGTTTGAACTATTTCCGACTCGAAATCATTTTGTTTGATCTGATTTAAAAAAGAAATAATTTTTATAGCAATCCGGTCATCAGCTTCAGTATCCAGTTTTTTCTTTAATCGCTCAAGGGCGTAATCGATTTCATGAATAACCAGCAGCCTTAGTCCGGCCCTTTTGATCAACAGGGCATCACGCCGATAGTCGACCGGCTTTCTTATGGTCAGGATTTCCTCTTTCCTGGCCAGTTCACCATATTTTATCAATAACCGCTGCTCTATCGCCACCGACCCTTCATTGAAAAAAATTATCTTTTTGACCTGTATTTTTTCGTTATCAAAAAGAAAATCAAAATAATCTTGAGCAGTATCATCTGCGCTGCGTGGAACGACATCTATTCTCCCGGTAACAAACATTTCATTCAGGGTATACCCAATCTCGGAATCCCTGGCGGATATGGCATCAATGGCCTGTTTAAGATTTTCTCTTTTCAGCATGGATACAGTCGGTTGGCTATTTGTTTATATACTCAAAACTCGCAAACAACGAATTGACGTTTCAGCGCAACCCATCAGGAGTGGATCGGTAACGGCAGGTCCACAATAAAAGACGTCTTTTCTGAAACTTTGGAAGTAACCGAGATAGTTCCACCCAGTTTAGTGAGAATATCCCGACAAATTGAAAGCCCCAGACCGGTCCCCTCGGGTTTGGAGGAATAGAGCGGTTCAAAAATTTTTTCCAGGTTCTCTAAGGGAATCCCGGGGCCGTTATCAGTAATCATTACCGTAACCGTATCGTTGTCGCTACACGTTTTCAATACGATAACGCCATCTTTTTCAATAGCCGCAACAGCGTTTAGAACAATATTTTGAAATACCTGGCGAAGCTTGCCGCGATCACTTCGAACAAACGGAACCTGTGTTTTGTAATCCCGTATTATTTGAATATTTAAAAATTCGAGTTCCTTTTGCATGAAATACATCAAATCATCAAGCATATCATTGACATTTATCTCCATGATGATCGGATCAGAGGCCCTGATAAATCTTATGAATTTATCCAACTGAGTCCTGCCGCGCAACACCTGGGAACTGATCTGTTCCATTCCGGTTTCAATTTCAATTGTTTTTTCAGCTTTTAACTGTTCCTGAAGCAATGTGGCGGTAATATTGATATTCGCCAAAACATCCTTTATCTCATAAAAAAAACCAAGGCAGAGTTCCATGGATGAGGAGAGATAACTGGCACGCCGAAGCTGTTTGTCCAGCCTGGAAATACTGCGCCGCTTGAACTCCAGCTTGGAAACCAGAAAATTGGTGGTTAAAAGCACCGTACCTAAAATTACGATGCCCGACAGGATAAAAACATAAACAGCCAGATAACGGACGCGGCGCAGGATTGAGTATATATCGGCCTGCTCCATCTGAACCACATTCAGCCAGGGGACTTTTTCCTGCCATATTTTCATAAGGATCACCCCGTTATCCTCTTCCAGACGAACACCATTAAAATATACAGAATTACTGAGTTTTGAAGGCTCCATCAACTTCCCGCCACTATTTGGCTGGGATTGATAGATTCCCCTGCTATTGACTAAATAAGCGTCCCCTTTGTACTTGCCGGGTATTTGAGCAACAATTGAGTTGAAATAATTGGAATCAACCGTAGCCCGGATAATCCATGCCCCCTCCCTCGACGTTTTTTTAACGGCAATAATAAAATGAGGTTTTTGGCGAAATCCCATGAAAACGTCGCTGATATATATCTCGCCGGTCATCACTTGCCTGAACCATTGCGTATCCTGATAATTTTTAGAAAGAAGATTGTAGGGTCCGGCATAAGCCAGATGTCGCCCCTGGTGGTCAATAATACCCAGATCAACAAAGCAGGGGAGTTTCTGATGAAGGGATTTAAATACGGTTTCGATGACACCCGGGCGGGTCAGGGCTTTTCTACCCATAGTATCGGCTAATTGTTGCAGGTCAAGGGTTCTTTCCATAAGAAAGCCGTCAACAATCATTTTCTGGTTAAGGACTTCCCTGCGCAGGGTGCCGAGCATCTGATCTTTTAAAACCGAAGACGCATAGTAATACAACCCGCCCCCAATCAGGATCATAGGAACAAAAGAGGCCGCTAAAAGAGCGGCCACCACCCTGTTCCAGGTTTTACGAAAAAAGGGGTAATCGTGGCGGGACCTGTTTGAGGTATGGGGCATCTTTGCCATGGCCTGTAATCTCTCCATGTCCAATTTTATAAACGTTGACAGCTATACTGTTTTAACCACTTTAATCGCTGTACAGAAGGACATCCTGCATCCGGACTATACCCATAACGACTTCATCCTTAACCACCGGCAGGCTTCGATACTTGCCGGCAATCATCTGTTGGGCAACATCGGATATAAAATCGTCGGGATGAACCGTCATGGATCTCGGGCGCATGATCTCATCAATTTTGGTTGAGGGAAGCAAATAGGGATTTTTGACGATTTCTTCCCATTCGACGCGAATTTCAGAATTGGATTTTCGGGCAATATTAACAAGATCCTGTTTTGCTACAAGCCCCTGCAGCCGATCTTTGTTATCGACGATATAAAGAGTTTCGGCCGTACTTACACATTTGTAAAAATTAAATAGATCCAGTGCTTTAATCAGGAGGTCTTCAGGGTATAGCCTTTTAAATGTGCATAGAATGATTTCCCTGACTCTTGTTCGCGGCCATAGTATGGGACGGCGTTTAATTCGCTCCAGTTTATCAGCCGCGATAATTCCGGCAGTAAGGACTTCAATATCACATGGTTTCAAAAAATAATCAAATCCACCTTCCCGCATTGCCTCGGTACCGGACGCGATATCAGCATGCCCGGTGAGCATGATTACCTGTATGTCCGGGGCAAGTTTTTTAATTTGCCGTAAAGTTTCGATTCCATCCATGCCCGGCATCTTAACATCCAGAACCACGACATCAAACCCGCCCTTTTCCTTTATCAAATCTACAGCCGTAAAACCGTTAAAGGCGGTTGTAATATCAAACCCCCTGGTCCCAAGCAGTTTAGCCAGGTTCGAAACAAACCGCTCTTCATCGTCCACAAGCAGAACCCGAATACCGTTATTCACGGAACCTCCTTTCGGTTTCAATAAACCAAAGAGCCGTAGATAAAAAAATGCACATCAAATTACGAGGTTACCATATCCAATACCACAGTCCCCAAGCCACCGGCAACCCTATTAAAAATACTATTAAAAGTGACCCGGAAATAACCATAGCAGTGGTTGCAACGCTTTTGGGCCTGTCTGTGTTTATTTTTTTTCGGGCTTTTTGACGGCATTCCGACAATACTTGTGATGGAATCATTTTAAGTGCCAGGGCGATACCAAGGGGCAGTATAACAATGTCATCCAGATATCCCAATACCGGAATAAAATCCGGAATAAGATCCATGGGACTCAATGCATAACCCACCACACAAAAAATAAAGACCTTGGCAAACCAGGGAACACGCGGATCTTTATACGCAAAGTATAGTGTATAAATTTCTTGTTTAAGCTGTTTGGCCCAGGTTCTTAATTTTTCGGTAAGTCCGACTTTTTTGACATTCTGATTATTCATGCCAGAAAAAGCACTATCCCGGAAAATATCAGCGAAACGAGCCAGATCGAATGACTGACCGGGCCTTTTTTAATTGAATTAAAATGGACGTCATCGCGTTTGTGGCCATGTTCACAGAGATACCGGACGTCCCTGGTGCCGATTTTGCGATCTGTTGTCTTAATTCTGCGTACCGTTGCATTGCATTGCCGGCCATCTGCATAGGAACAGGTGCAGGTCATACGGGCACCAATCAAAAAACTTACCAGGTTGAAGGCCCAGTTCCAAGTTATGGAGACCATCATAATGGACAAGAATATTAATATAATATGGGTTTGTGAAACGCCCAGATCCGCCAGGAAATTTCCCAGTTTTTCAGGCTCAAGCGGACCCTCGACATTCCCGAAAAGACCTAAAAAATAAAGAAAAAAACTGCCTCCCATGACCATCATTGTCGCCCCGAACTTAAATAGTCGCTGCTGGGCATAACTTTTTTTATACATTTTACATGGAATATCGGGGTCATACGCCTTTTTTTCCTGCATAATATATCTCCTACAGCTAAGGGAGTTGCGGGCCCCTCATCCAGCCGGAGCCCGCCTGAAAGTACAATAAATATTCCTGGAACAATCAGATTAACCACCCAGTCTTGCGATGACACCCGGGGCAATTTTCCAAAAACAGACCACGGCTACGAGGATGCAATAAGCGGGAACGATAATTTTCCACAGTTTTTCCGGAAACACCCGGGTCATATAAGGCGCCGCTATTGCCGAAAACATGGTGGCAAGCATCATGGATGGCAGGAGCAGGTAATCAATCTGGACACCACTGGTTAAAAGCGCCAGCCATACAATAATCGCAAAGGTGCTGACGGTCCCCTCCGATATGGCTGTAACCGCCAGCATACTCTTGACCGGAACACCGGACATCAGTCCGCCGATTGTGACTACCGGTCCGTATCCACCGCCGCCAACCCCCTTGTTAAATCCTGCAAGAGCTGCAAATCCCAACATTTTGCCTGGTTTGTAGGGTCGTTCCTTTCTGGACTGGAATGCGGAAATAGCGCCCATCATCAGCAGCAGCAGTGCTACATAGAGCTTGATCCAGATTTTATCAACACTTAAATATTTATAAACACTGACGATCGATATGGTCACGGCAATACAACCGACAACACCGATAATAAGCCACAGCTTAACGGTTTCCGACATGGGATTAAATTTCCATTCCACGTTTTCAAACTCTCTATGCAAAAAAGCCCCGACAAGACCTGCAACACCCTGTTGAATCATGACAACCGGCACAATCTGTCTCGGATCAAAGCCGATAACCAGCAGAATCGGTGTCAGCGCTGTTCCAAAACCCATGCCGGCCGAGGCATCCATAAATTCGAAAAATGCCGCCAGCAAAACAACGCTCCAGACAAGACACCATTGATTTCCGACAAGGCCGTGGGCTGTCACCCAGTCGGATTGAATGCGCACCGTTGGTCCAAATGGATTTTGGGCCAGCCAGATTCCCACCAGGAACACCAGAAAGAATACAAATATGCCGCCTAGTGCAGCCTTGATATGACGCCATTCCGGTATGAATCTTTCCATTATGGTTTTCTTTTCCTTTTCAAGGTCACGAGCCACTTCCCATCCCATACTCTGTTTTTTGTCTTCCATAATTTTCTCCTATTTGAATTTTGATAAATAGTGTTTGTCTGTTCATACTCAGTTATTTTCAGGATATGTGCCAATAGGATCAAAAAATGGAATTTTATGTTTAATATTCCTAACATGCTGATTTTAATTTAATATAAAAATATTTTATATTAAATTGATTTTTTTGCTGGTGATCTAACTGCCTGTAATACGATTTTTTTGTAAATAATCAAGTTACATTAAAATTAGAATGTGAAACACTTGGTTTACATGTTAATCACAAGGATACCCTGGTAAATTGTTACAAACAGAATATATAGTGTCCAGCCGGAACTGAGGATAGGCACTATATAACGTATTAGATACGAATGACCTTTTGCTTTTTCCCTGTTTTGGCGAAACAATCATATTTATGGCGTATATATTGCATAGAATGCGTTTTAGAATTAGAAAGTTTGCCGAAAGCTTTCCAAATAAATACAATGCGTGTAGGAGAATGTCGGCAACTGTAAACTGAGCTGTAAAAGGAGAAATACTTCATGATACTTCAATATGTACTTCTGATTATGGGATTTGCACTGCTCTATTTCGGCGCTGAATGGCTTGTTAAGGGGTCATCGAGCCTGGCTAAAAGTCTGGGCATATCGCCGGTTGTCATCGGGCTTACAGTAGTTGCATTTGGGACTTCGGCGCCCGAACTGGTGGTTAGCATTATTGCATCCATTCAAGACAAAAGCATGATTGCAGTGGGGAATGTTGTCGGAAGTAATATCTGCAACATCGCACTGGTGCTGGGTGTCGCTTCTTTTCTAATACCGATTACCTCAAATCCTTCGGTGGTAAAACGGGACTTCCCTTTGATGCTGGCCATATCAGTCTACCTGCTGCTTGTTTCCCTTAACTCGGAAATCAGCAGGTTTGAAGGGGTTACACTTTTCGCAGGAGTTATTCTTTACACATTTTATAATTTCTATATTTCCAAAAAAGAAGCATTGGCGGGGGGAAATAGCGTAAGGGCTGCTGAATTGGAATTGGAAGATATCGGCTATATTGAATCCAGAACAAAACAGATATTATTCATTGTTGCAGGCATTGCCGGAGTAGTAATCGGAGCACAGGTTCTGATAGACGCCGCCGTAATTATAATGAAAAAATTCGGGGTTAATGAAAAATTCATCGGACTTACGATTGTGGCCTTCGGGACTTCCCTTCCGGAATTGGCAACATCCGTTGTGGCCGCTCTGAGAAAAGAGATGGATATCAGTATCGGCAACCTGGTGGGCAGTAATGTGTTCAACATTTTAAGCGTAATCGGGGCCGCAGCCATTGTCAGGCCGATTCCGATCCCCGGGGGGTTCATCGAAAGTGGTTTGATCTTTGACTATGTGGTCATGATGTTTGTCAGTTGCCTGGCATGGCTGATGATGCGCAAAAATTTTACGGTCAGCCGGTCAAACGGTTTTATTCTTTTATGTTGTTATGTGAGTTATCTTGCTTATCTGGTATATACGACCTGACAGCAATGCAAAACAGTGCCTGAGAAAATATGTCGGGGTAATTAAATCGAAAAAATTTGAGATTGATATATGAAGTTATCGAGGGGCAAAAGGGTAAAAGATATAGTTCTTCCTTTGAAAGAAGAGATACCGATTTATCCATCTGTAACGATGACGGATCTGATTACCCGCGCCATTGAACTGATGGTAAAAAACGATCGAAAAAAAATCGCTGTAGTCCTGAACGATAAACCGGTCGGCATGGTTCGACTTGCCGATGCTTTCCGAAAAATCGGGCTGCTATCAGGTAAAGTTGGAAATTAAAAATTTAACTTTCATGCCTTTGTACTGTTGATAAACGCATTCAATTTTGGGCCAAGTTTATCAATTATTGCTTTGTATTCTGTCGCGTTTGACTCAGTTAAAACTTTTCTCCTGATGAGTTTTCGCAACCATGATTTGCAAACTCGTTTCATCCCTTCCTAATTTCAAATTTCAAACCGTGAACGGTTACCGTCACCTGCCCAGTTTATAGTCTTCGGCTTCGACTCCGGTTTCCTTCATCAGGCGATGCAGATACTGCCGTTGTATTCCGGCTGTTTCGGCCGCCCTGCTGATATTTCCGTTTGATTTTTTCAACAAGCCCTGGATAAACCAGACATGAAACTGCTGCAGCATTTTTTCTTTCGCCTCTTTGAAACTGAGGTGCGATATTTCCGGCTCCAAGCTGGATGAAAACTCAGACAGCTCCGAATCCAGGGACAAATCTCTCAAACCCAGCGTATCTTTGTGGCAGTAAATAACCCCGCGTTCAATAATATTTTCAAGTTCCCTGACATTGCCGGGATATTCATGCATCATCAGTGCCTGCATGCCGGCCGGTGAAAATAATTTTATTTTTTTATCATTACGCTTATTATATCTATCCAGAAAGTAGTGGGCCAGAAGAGGAATATCCTGGCTTCTTTCCCTGAGTGTCGGCAATTTAAATCGAAGAACATTTAAACGATAGTAAAGATCTTCCCGAAACGCTTTATTCCGAATATCTTCCTTCAGGTCATGATTGGTGGCGGCGATAAACCGCAAATCGGCCTTTTTGGTGTTTACACTGCCCACCGGCTTGTATTCACCCTCCTGCAACAGCCGTAAAAGCTTGGTCTGCATCAACGGGCTTAAATCACCGATCTCATCTAAAAACAGGGTGCCCTCGTGGGCCTCCTCGACCAGTCCTTTTTTATCCTTCCAGGCTCCGGTAAAGGCCCCCCTGACATGTCCGAAAAGTTCGCTTTCAATCACATTTTCGGGAATCGCAGTGCAGTTTACCGTCACCAGTTTTCGGGCACTGCGCCGACTGCCATAATGGATGGCACGGGCCACCAGTTCCTTGCCGGTTCCGCTGGCGCCGGTAATCAGGACTGTAGCCCTTGTGGGCGCAACCTGCCGAACACGTTTAAAAATTTCTTCCATAACCGGTGTCGCTCCAATTATGTCCGACATATCATCTTTCTCTACAAAGGCCTTTTTCAATGCCTGATTTTCCTTAACCAGCGTCTGCCATTCCATGACTTTTTCAATGGTGAGCAGAATCCGTTCCCGCCGGAATGGCTTGGTAATATAATCATAGGCCCCTTTTTGCGTCGCCTCCACAGCCGTTTCGATGGTGCCGTAGGCCGTCATGACCACGACAGATACATCCGATCCTATTTTTTTCAGATGTCCAAGCAACTGAATACCGTCCATTTCCGGCATTTTCAGGTCGGTAATCACCATATTAAACGGCTGGTTTTTGAACCGGTCCAAAGCCTGCAAAGGACTGGTTTCCGTTGTGACTTCATATTCCGTATCTTCGTTAATGATCCGTTTGAGCAGGGCCAGCATATCTTTTTCATCGTCCACGATTAATATTTTACCGCCCATTATCTCTCCTCCCTCAGCCTGACCAGCTTAACGGTAAAGGTTGTGCCACCCGGTTTTTCGGAAGTGCCGCCCGTCTGACTGACACAATCTAGGGACCCGCCGAACTTATTAACGATACCATAGCTTATAAACAACCCCAGACCGGTTCCCTCGCCTTCGGGTTTGGTTGTAAAAAACGGCTCGAAAATATGATCCATGTCATCGCTTCTGATTCCATGACCGTTATCTTTAAATTTAACCAGAGCCTGGTTCCTGTTCAGACTCGTCGTAATTGTCAAATTACCGCCCCTCGCCATAGCTGCAATGGCATTATTGATCAAATTCAAAAAAACCTGCTGCAACTGCCTTGTGTCACCCTTAACCAGCGGTGACCTTTCAGTCAATTCCACCGCAAGTTCAATCTGTTTCATATCCAGAGTATGCTGGACAACCTTTATAATTTCACTGATGCACAGATTTAAATTGGAATATTCGGTGATATCTTTTCCGATACGGGCAAAACTCAACAGATTTTCCACCACCTGTTTGCAGTGCATGCCCTGTCTTTCAATGGTTTTCAGGTCTTCATATTCCTGGGAGTCTTTTTCTTTTTTCCGGATCAGCAGATCGCAAAATCCTAAAATAACGCCTAACGGATTGTTGATTTCATGGGCCACGCCCGCGGCAAGAGTTCCCAGGGATGCCAGCTTTTCAGCATTAATCAATTGCCGCTCCAGGTTTTTGTTTTCCGTTATATCACGCGCAATGCACAAAATGGAGCCGACATCACCGGTCTCATCCTTTATGGGCATAAAGTTGGCGTTGAGGTATATGCGGTGATCATCCATCATGATTTCCAATTCGTCACGCACAGTTTTGCCGAACTTGTAGACCAGATCGATCAGTTTGAGATATTTTTCAGGCATATCTTCAGCAAAAAGGCTGGAAAAGCTTCGCCCTATAAACTCATCGGGGCACCCGCCGAAAAAATTGGCCGTAAACGTGTTCATGGAAAGAAAATTACCCTTGGGGTCCACCGTAAAGATAAAGTCCTCAGCGCTTTCCACCAGAGATCGATACTTACCCTCGGATCGTTTCAGTTCATCTGTCCGCCGGCTGACCTTTAGTTCTAGAATTTGTGACCATTGTATTTCAAAAAATAAAATAGCGCCACCACCAAGTAAAACAATAATGATTACAAGCCCTTGCAACAATAATTGCCGTCGATATCCTTTCTGAACCGCAGCCTCGATCTCCGAAACCGGCGCCACCACGGCCACCGACCAGCTTTGCATTGGATTTTGCGACACGCTCACCGGGTGATACGCGATCAATTTTTTAATCTCCCCGGAAATTCCGCGATGCCAGGCTGAGGTATACAACCCCGTTCCTTTACCGCCATTGAGCATCATATCCTGCTGAATATGATTGATGGTTCGGTAGGATAAACCGGAGTCTATTTTTTTTCTTATTGTAAAAGCATTTTGACCGATATAATCGGCCTTGGGATGGAAAAGAAAAAAACCCTTTTGATCCAGCAACCAGGCGTAACCGGTCCGGCCGGAGCGAATATTATTAATATAAGGGTTTAAAAACCAGGACAGATTTATATGAAAAACCAGGAGCCTTTGAGAATCGCCGGCCGGCGACAGGGCCATCATCAGACGTATACCGGACGGTTTTATAAGGGGTTGGGATACCCGGACCGATTTATGATCGTCAAAATCAATAGAGGAAAAATTATCATGTATCTCGCTATCGGCACCTTCCTTGGACCAATATCGATATGGTACAAAAATGTAGCTATGCTGCTTTTTCGGATCAATGATTTCTATTTTACTGACGCCGCTTTCCAGTATCCGGACAAAACTTTGCCGAATAATTTTAAACCAGGCGTCAGGCTCCGACGAACATGCAGAGATCTCTTCACCGACAAGAGTGATCTCCTTTTCCAGCCGATGCAACTCTCTTTCAATCAGATGTGCAATATGACCGGCAATCACTAATTGTTCTTCATTAAACTGCCCGGCTACAGTTTCCCGCAACGCTCTTTCAGACCAGAAACCCATAAGAATCGACGCTGCCAGCAGAATAAAGGTGATCAGTGATATAACGACAATAAACTTTTTTTTGATTTGAAATCGACGGGCGGTTTTCCTCCCGGAATCAGACAATAAAAAGCTTTTTTTTAAAAATTCAGCCATGACCAACCCGCCTGGATTTTAAAAAATACCCGTAACAGTTCACGGTTGTCGGTTCACAGTTCACAGTTTTTCTAATAAACTGTGTAATGATTGGCTTTGCTCATCGTTGCAGGCACTTTTCATTGTTCTTACCCCTGATTGCAATAAAATCAGGATTACAATTAAACTGCCGGCCGGGACTATATTTTGCAAGACCACTCACAGGTTAGAAATCATCATCTAACACCTTGCTGGGATACCGGATTAGTTCCTGGATTTTGGCGCTTCTGATTTTTTTGTCATGAATATCTTTTTTTTCAAAGGCGGCCGCCATTTTAATCAGCAATTCCTCGAATTTCATGGGCTTGAGCAGATAATCAAAGGCCCCCAGTTTCATTCCTTCAATGCTGGTTTCCACCGAAGCATGACCGGTCAGTAAAAGTACTTCGGCCAACGGCTGAATCTTTTTAATCTCTCTCAAGGTCTGGATACCATCCATCCCGCCGGGCATTTTAACATCCAGTAAAACCACATCAAACAATTTATTGTTCAAAACTTCGACTGCAGCCTCACCGGTTGTAACACCTTCTGCATCGATTTTTCTCTTTTGCAGCCGCTTGACGATGGTTTCCAGAAAATCGACCTCATCATCGACCACCAGCACTCTGAACATGTTCATCTCCCACCTCCCGTCAATATTGATCACTTCTTCTCAGGCAGCACAAGCGGCAGTTTTATCGTAAAAACAGCCCCCCCCTGCTTTGCCTCGCCAAATACAATTGAGCCGCCCAGTTTTTCGATGATATTAAAACTGATGGACAACCCCAGCCCGGTTCCCTTTCCCGTAGCTTTGGTGGTAAAAAAAGGATCAAAAATCTTTTTTTGATATTCCTTGGGAATTCCAGGACCGTCATCCCTGATTTTTATCACAACGTCCTGATTTTTCAGAAAGGTCGTGATTTCCACAAGGCCGTCTTTTCCAATTGCGTCCACCGCATTGTTTATCAAGTTAAGAAATACCTGCTGCAACTGGGCCTGATCACTGGCGACAACAGGCAAATCCGGCATCAATTTTTTATGGATACTGATATTATTGTCCCGGGCATGATTTTCCAGCAACGAAAGAGTCTGTTCCAGCACGGAATTGATATCGACATCATCCAGGTGCGGCTCCATCCGGCGGGCAAATCCGAGCATATTATGGGTTATTTTCCGTGCCCGCTCCACATGTTCTTCAATTTTCTCCACCGAAGCAACATATTCCTGCAGATTTTCGCTGTGCTGGAATTCCTCTTCCGACAGCAGATCCATCATCCAGCCGGCCTTTTCGCCGATGACAGCCAGAGGGTTGTTGATCTCATGGGCAATACCCGTGGCCATCTTGCCCAAGGCCGCCAGCTTATCGGTCTGTACCAACTGGGCGTTCAGCACACTCATCTCCCGGTCGGAATCTTCCAGACGCCTGACAATCATATGGGTGGTCAGCAGTGTCGTCAGGATAATACCAAAACATCCCAAAACAATGATCAGTATCTCCATATTCCTGGACATCAGCAGACCGCCCATGCCCCGGCAGGTCTCTTCGCTGATGATCAGGAGCCAGTTATTATTTTTCAGCCATGCCCCGGCGTAAAATTTCTTTTTGCCGTCTTTATCGACATGCCTCACAACGGTCGTTCCCTCTCCGAACTGTCGGGGATCAAGATCGCTTTTTTCCAAAATCATACCGTGAAATCGCGGCTGTGTTTCAAAAACCCCCTGTTTGTTGATGATAAAGGCATCTCCGGACCGGCCGGTCTGCCCGGTACGCACCAGAGAGTTGAATACGTCTGAGTCAATGGTGGCTCTGAGTATCCAGTTCTTATTGCCGGATCGCCCTCTAACTGCAACGATAAAATGTGGAAGCTGACGGAACCCCATGTAGACATCGCTGATAAACTCGCCCTTGCTCATCACCTCCCCGAACCAAGGCTCGCTATAATAATTCAAGCCCTCAAGTTTAAAGGGTCCGGCATAGGCCAGATGCTGTCCGGTATCGTCAATGACCCCCAAATCTACAAGCCCGAGGCCGTCTGTCCTGTGGCTCAGTACTTGAAACAAATGTGAAAGTTCTACCTGCCGCTGCAATTTCTCAAAGGAAAGGGTGTTTACCATGGTCGACAAGTTATTAACCCGCTCCTTCAAAAAAACATCGATAGCATTGGACTGGGACCGGGCCATCTGCCTGATCTGGTATTCAATACGCTGCTTACTGACGTTGACGAACTGACTATAGATCATCCATCCCAAAACCACCAAGGGCGTAATGGCCACAGCCAGCGTAATGGCAACGATCCTGAGCCGCAGTTTTTTATAGACCAGTTTTTTCATAAATTTACCTGGCACTGCTTGAAATTTTGCTAAAATGTCAGCAAACGCCAATACCCGAAAACAGCCCAGAACCAGAGTACCAGCCAGGCCAGTATGGTGACCGGCAGACCGAATTTAACAAAATCCATCACTTCCAGCAACCTTTCTCCGGTTTCAGGGTCCCTGCCCATGCCGAAACAGATGGCATTGTTGGGCGTACCTACCACTAAAAAATTGGCAAATGACGAAGAAAAAGAGGTGATCAACCCAACTTTCCAGACACTTACATTGGCCAGTGTGGCCATGGGAAGGACAATGGGGCCAAGGGCCGCCACGGTGGCGCCGTCGCTCATAAAATTGGTCATGACGCCGGTGAGAAGACTAACGCCTATCACCAGACCGTCTCCCTGTGTCAGAAAATCGGGCAAAAATCCTACAAACGAATTGGCCAGCCAGAGGGCTCCGCCGGTAAACTTAAGGCCGACCCCCATGGCACAGGCGGCGGCATACAGCCCCACGACATCAAAGGCCACACCATCCTGGATATCTTCCCACCTGACAATGCCGCATAAAAACATGGCCATCACCGCATAAAGCGTCGGTCCCCCCAGGCCGGATTCCTCACCCAATATAATCCAGCCGATGATCAGCAAAACCAGGATACCGGCCATCGTGGCTTCCCTGCCCCCGAATTTCGGCATATGTTCCACTTCGGCCCGAACAATTTCACTGGGGTTCATACCTTTAACCTGAAATTTGGGTTTACAGCGGAGATACATATAGGCTCCTATGATCACGGACATGAGCGGCACAAAGGGCATACCGATTTTCATCCATTCCAGAAAACTGATGGGAGCACCGTATTCCATCAGGTATCCCACCATGATGGCATTCCGCCCCCCGGCCGCCGGTGAACCGGGGCCGCCGTGGTTGGCTGCAAAACAGACTCCCAGCAAAAGGAAAATCGCCAGGGCTCTGTCTTTT
>CAYQNS010000025.1:0-32698 GCA_964418755.1 uncultured Desulfobacteraceae bacterium | reverse complement strand
AAACACCCATTAATAAAAGGCAAATTGCGCTAACCGCGGGGTTTGTTGGTTAGGAGAAATAAGAGGGGGATACCGATGGGATACAAAAACAGGATGCCAAAATTAATTAACATCCTGTTTTTATAAGTAAAAAATGGTGGAGGCGGCGGGAGTCGAACCTAAGTCCGCCCACGACTGGTAAGGGGTTGCAGGGACGTGACCCACATGTGACCCACTTCGGTTGTCAGATAGTGGCTTTTCTTTTTTATACTTAATTCAATACTGTGCTCCCGCGATTTTTAAATTTATCTTGATTTTAATCCATTAATCAGACATATTGTTGCCACTTATAAACAAGTGGAGTCATTTTGTCTGTATCCAGAAATGAAAAAGGGACCTGAAGACATATTCCGCAAGCACGGTGGCCAGCTTCGAATGAGCGAGGCCATCGAGCATGGCATCACACGCTACATGCTTTATTCACTCAGGGATAAGGGGGTCATCGAACAGGTGAGCAGGGGCATTTATCGACTAGTGGAACTGCCGCCGATATCCGATCCCGATCTGATTACGGTGAGCCTTCGCTTCCCGAATGCAGTTATCTGTCTCATTTCTGCACTCGCTTACCATGATATCACGACTCAGATCCCACACGCTGTTTCCGTGGCAGTGCCAAGGAACTCACGCGTACCTTCACTCTATTATCCTCCCATCCAGGCCCATAGATTTTCGAATAAAGCATACAACTCCGGCACCGAAGTGCATCTGATTGATGGTGTCTCTGTCAAAATCTATAGCCCCGAGAAAACTCTGGCTGACTGCTTCAAGTTTCGAAATAGGATCGGAATGGATGTGGTACTCGAAGCGCTAAAGCTTTATAAAGAACGAAAGAAGTTCAAACTCATCGAACTGCTGGATTATGCAAAAATCTGCCGGGTCGCAATGGTAATGAGGCCATACCTTGAGGCCACGGTATGACGCCTCCCAAAAACATGTCCGCGTCTGTGCGCCAGCGCCTCCTTAACCGGGCAAAACGTGACCGGAGACCATTCAACGAACTGCTCCAATACTATGCTATGGAGCGGTTTCTTTATAGGCTCTCTCAATCCGCTCACGCTGAACGATTTGTTCTTAAAGGCGCTTTGATGCTGAGAGTCTGGCATTCGCCGGAGCTTCGGCCGACCATGGATATTGACATGCTGGGAAGAACGAGCAACGAAGAGGCCGACATCGTCGTCCAGATCAGAGACATCCTGACCAAGGATGTGGCAACCGATGGGCTCGCCTTTGATATTGGCTCTATTCAAGCCGAGCGAATTGTCGAAGATGCGGATTACAAGGGGGTCAGGATTCGGTTCTTGGCCACATTGGACTCCGCGAAAATCAATATGCGGATTGACATCGGCTTCGGTGATGTCGTGTATCCGGATCCTGAAGAGTCGGACCTTCCGACTTTGCTGGATTTCCCACCACCCCGATTGTTTTGCTACAGTCGCGAGAGTTCTATCTCGGAAAAGTTGGAAGCCATGATAAAGCTGGGCGCGCTCAACAGCCGGATGAAGGATTTTTACGATATCTGGCTGTTATCCCGGCAATTCGATTTTGATGGAGTCAAGCTGACCGAGGCTATTCGCCTTACCTTTGAACGGCGGGGTACGAAGTTGCCCCTGGAAGTTGAGGCATTCGCTGAGCCTTTCATTGAGGCGAAACAGACTCAGTGGGCGGCATTCTGCAAAAGGCTCCAGCAAAATCAAGTTCCCACCTCTTTTGGCGAAATCGTGATTTCCGTAGATAGATTTCTATCGCCTATCGTTTCAGCCCTTTCCACCAACAAACCAAGCCCAGTGAAATGGATTGCGCCTGGTCCGTGGGCCTAATTGACCCACCATGTATTAAAAGGCTCCGAACTTAAAATATTTGTAACTATTTGAGTTTAAAATGAATTTTTAGGAAGGCGTTTTGTGAAGAGCCTTGAATTCCATAGAAAATATTTAACCTATTGATTTTATTATATAAAACTGGTGGAGGCGGCGGGAGTCGAACCTACGTTGGCCCTTACAGCCACAAGGGTTTACAGCGGTTTACTGAATGTTTACCGAATATCCGCCATTCTACGATCCAGCTTTCGAGCATTTATCCAACAGCTCACGGATATATCCAGCGACATCCGCCTGGAGGTCAGGATTCGGCTCATTATATTGAAACTGCGTCACACGGCTCGGCCCAAGACTATCCGGATCAACAAAGTCACGGGTCATGATTTCTATCGCCTTTTTTGTTTCTGCCTCCTTCAGTAAAGGGCTGAGGCATTTGAAGACATCATCGACACCTTTGCCATAGTTTCGGATCACAAAATAAAGATCATACGCGTCTTTATTTTCACCTCTTTGATGAAATGCCAAGGCTTTCAGCACGATGAATGCACCAGGACCACATACCCATATTTCACGTTCAGCCTTTTCACCCATCAATGTGGTGCCTTTTAAAGGGACTTTCTTTTTATCCTGAAAAGCCAAACGAAGGCCTGGCGTTATGACGGCCGCAAAATCCTTTTCAATGTGGCGTAAATCTCCTCCCTTGTCAGTATTAAGGCTTGGTGGAATCAGAAAATCCACAGTCACCTTCAAACCAGAGGATGTGCGAACCTTCCATCGTTGTAATGTTGGATTACCCTCCTCGTTCTCATCCGGCTCAAAACCCGATCTGTGAAGCCTTTGGGTAAGATCCTCATATCGTTCCCTGTCAAGGATCGCCAAAGAAAGGCCAAGATCCAGATCCATGGTACCGATATGGACATCTTCACCTGCAGGAAGGGATTCATCCGGAATCAAAAGCGAGGGCACCAGGCCACCAACGACCACGAGATCATCTAATAAATCTCCGAGTTTTGTGGAGACGTAAAGACAGGTTTGACGTACTAACTCTACATTTTCTTTTGTGTAATCGTACGCGAATAAAGGTTTTTCAGGCATCCCACCTCCATTTTAGTTTCTCCTGGCGGACCATCGAAGCGGCCTCTTTCGCCCGTTCAGGATGCCCCTTGAGATCAAGAAATACTTGCACAGGATGTACGCAGACAATACCATCCTGATCCGACGATCCATGGAAAACACCTTCATCATTGGGGACGACCAGCCAGGTGTTGGCGCCACGATCATCCTCCCTAAAATGGAGCTGGTCAAAAAGGTTTTTTCCGGGTGAATCAGCTAAAAATAGAGTGACCATACGGAATTTGGTGAAGTGGGTATATTGCCAGGCTCCAGCCAGTCCAGTTGCCGCGCAATCGATTTTTTGATCAGAAAGGATCTGGGTCATCTTCCTGAGCAGTTCCTCCCCCGATCGAGCGGCAACGTGCCCTTTGATGATCTGATGCTTTGAAAAATCGTAAGTCTCAAGCCAGGCCTCAAGAAGCTCATCCGAATTTGATGGCTTCAAAACCCCCTTATCATCTCTATCAATCAGATTAAGCTCTTCCAGTCTTCGGACAATCCGGCTGGTATATCCTTCATCCAAACTTGTGATTTGCGAGAGCTCTCGCTGGTTGTGGCCTTGTTTTGGATCAATAAGCAACTGCCGCACGATTCGGGCACCTTTAGGTGCAAACACGTTGGTCGGCCGGCCGGCTTTTTTAAATTTATTTGGCCGGCCCTCGATATGAATCAAAAGCCTTGGAGCTTTGATATGAGCGTTTCCTGATAGATCAATCCAGGACAGACCATGCTCTTTACAGAAATCCATTCCAGACCTTCCCATATAAGGCACGACAATTAAAGGAATGTCGTCCTTATCAAAAGAATTCCTGAACTCCGTAATTTGACGTAATGCCATAAGCAGTGGCGCTCTGGAGGATGAGCTTTTACATTCCACCTGGAAATGGTAATCTACTGCTTTTACGAGAAAATCCAGACCAGTATCGCTTTCTGGGGAAACAACGACCACGTCCTTTTCCGGCAACTCAAGCAATTTCGCCAGAATCTCCGGGACTTTTGTAATTGCTTGTTTTTCGATTGAATCTATCATGACTTGACTAAATAGCGTAACTTGAAAACTCTGTCAAGTATATATATTTAGACAAGTTTAATGGCGTTGGTTCTTCAGCTTGATTAAATCCATTGACTTGCAAGTTTTGACAAGTTCGGGTTTTTAAGCAAGTTACGATAGCAGGATTGAGATCTACAGATCGACTTCCGGTGATTCTTCAAATGCCTGAACTATCTCACTAATCCTGGTTTGATGCGCAGATAGGAGAGCGCGCATCGTGGGAGTTCGAATAAGCTGCTCAAGAGGAAGTGGGGGGTCAAAGCTTGAATAGTGAATTATACTGGCATCTTATTCACTATTCAAGCTTTGACCCCAGTCTCTTCTGGGGAAACAACGACCACGTCCTTTTCCGGCAACTCAAGCAATTTCGCCAGAATCTCCGGGACTTTTGTAATTGCTTGTTTTTCGATTGAATCTATCATGACTTGACTAAATAGCGTAACTTGAAAACTCTGTCAAGTATATATATTTAGACAAGTTTAATGGCGTTGGTTCTTCAGCTTGATTAAATCCATTGACTTGCAAGTTTTGACAAGTTCGGGTTTTTAAGCAAGTTACGATAGCAGGATTGAGATCTACAGATCGACTTCCGGTGATTCTTCAAATGCCTGAACTATCTCACTAATCCTGGTTTGATGCGCAGATAGGAGAGCGCGCATCGTGGGAGTTCGAATAAGCTGCTCAATGTTTTCTCTGGTGCTTGCGCTGAATTTCGACATGATCCAGATGAACTCAACAGTGTAAGCGCACTCGCTAATGGGCGGCCAGTCTCGACATCCGCACCTTGTTCAATGAAGTATTCAATTATCTTGGGATCCCACGCATCAAATACCTAGGTTATCAAGACACTTCTTAGAGGATGATTCAAGGATTCCGAACTGATCCGGCTGATAAATCTCAAGAAGCTCACCAGCTTGCTTCACAAGCGGGAGAGGATTGTGTAGTGCTTTGGGGTCTGTAATTGGGTCATGATCACCTGCTGTTTGAATTTGATTTGATAAATCATCAGGGATGTCAGAATTTTGATCATTAAATGGATTGGGGATTCTCATTGACCAAACGAAAAGGATCAAATCATTACCGAAATAGAGCCGTTCTTTGGCTGTGATTACTTTCTGTAGTCGAGGAGTGTGTCTTATATTTATGGCGAGGTATGAATTGGTCTTTTTTACCATCCTTATTTCAATATTATAAAAATCATGCAAACAAAAATGGGGGGATCCTTTAACCAGGTCCCCCCCACTATTTTACCGAATGTTTACCGAACGAATTTATAAATTTAATTATTTGATTTTATTGATAATGAATGGTGGAGGCGGCGGGAGTCGAACCCGCGTCCGAAAATATTCCACAATGGTATCTACATACTTAGCCTGGACTCTATAGTTCGCATTTCAAGTCTCCTTCAGGCAGGATGCTTTAAACGCTAGCCTGCAAAATTTCACCTGGATTGGAGCAGGCATCCAAAACAAGTTTATCCCGCTAGTCGACGCCCTTACCGGATGCGCAGGAAAAATCCGGCAGAACGCTGGCCTTAAGCGGCCAGAGCGTAGTTATAATCGTCTGCGATTATGTTTATTTCCCGCCGGTTTTACGAGCTGGCAGGAACTCGGCATGCAACCATAGCTTCTATATCCCCGTCGAAGCCGTTTCGCCCCCAAATTTTAAAAGAACCTTATATTCGTATGGTAAGCCACAAACACCAATATGTCAACGCATTGATTCGGGCTAAAGGTAAAATAGCTAATATTCTTTTTTGGCCCGATCCAGGTCCCGCTTCTGGTCCCGCTGCCGAATGGTCTCCCGCTTATCCACCTTGCGCTTGCCCCGGGCCAGGCCCAGGCTTATCTTGACCTTGCCGTGTTTAAAGTACAGCCGCAGCGGCACCAGGGAATAGCCCTTTTCATTGACCTTGCTGTAGAGTTTTTTAATCTCGTAGCTGTGCAGCAGCAGTTTTCGAATCCGCAAGGGATCATGGTTGTCGTAATAGGCAAACGGATAGGCGGCAATGTGCATCTGGTACACAAACACCTCGCCCTTGTGAATTCTGGCGTATGAATCTTTGAGGTTGGCGCGGCCCAGTCGCATGGACTTGACCTCGGTTCCCTTCAGGACCATGCCGGCTTCATACTCATCTTCAATAAAATAGTTAAAGCGCGCCTTGCGATTTTTCGCTATTATTTTTCCATATTTTTTTTCTACCAAGACAACCTCATAAATCTGAATATTCTGTACGTCCGCTATTCATAAAAACAATTCCACCGGGCTTTCAGGTCGAAGGAAATTTATTGGGAATAAATTGTTTCGGACAAAACACCGCCGAAATTATGTCGAATCAGCGCCTCAATCTCCATAGGATTTGTCTGTTTCAGGACCTCTTTGATAAAAGGTTCCATATCCGATTTTTTCAAAGCCCGGATAACATTTTTAACCGGTGGTATTGATTGGGGGTTCATGCTCAACTCCTCAATACCGAGGCCCAGGATAATGGGTACATATAGTGGATCCGCGGCCATTTCACCGCACATGGCGACATCGATGCCCTTTTCTGCGGCGACATCGGTAACGTGTATGATCATTCTCAAAATTGCCGGGTGAAGCGGTTGAAACAGGTATGAGACTTCTTTGTTGCCGCGATCAATGGCGAGTGAAAATTGAATCAGATCATTGGTTCCAATACTGAAAAAATCAACCCTTTCAGCCATCCTATCCGCCATGATCACGGCCGAAGGAACCTCGATCATGATACCGACTTTTATATCCCTGTTAAAAGGAATGCCTTCTTTGTCCAGCGATTCGGCGGCTTTGTCCAGAGCCAGGCGGGCTTTCTCGATTTCACTGCAGCAGGATATCATGGGAATCAAAATCTTGACGTTCCCAAAAGCGGACGCCCTTAAGATAGCGCGAAGCTGGGTTTCAAAAATATCCGGTTTTTTAAGGCAATAGCGTATGGCCCGCAGCCCGATGGCGGGGTTGAGTTCATACCGGTCATTGGCATAGGCAACTGCCTTGTCGCCGTTTATATCCAGAGTGCGGATGGTTACCGGCCGGGGAGCCATCACCTCGACCACATCCTTGTATTTTTCAAACAGTTCATCTTCGCCTGGAAAACCGGGACGGTTTAAATATTCAAATTCCGTTCGGTAAAGACCGATGCCTTCGCCTCCGTTATCAATGACCGATACGACTTCTTCGAGCAGTTCGATATTGCCCATTATCTGCAACCGCAGTCCATCTGCAGTTTCCGCCGGCTGCCGGCTGCCCCGTACCAATACGGCTTTGTGTTTTTCGAACCGGTTGCGACGCTCCTCATAATACACAAGCGTCTCTTCGCTTGGATTAACGATCACTTTGCCGGTGGTCCCGTCGACGATAATGATGTCATCGGTCCGGATAATATCGGTTGCATTATCAAGGCCCAGGACCGCCGGGATTTCAAGGCTTCTGGCAATAATGCTGGTATGGGATGTTTTTCCGCCGCGGTCGGTTATAAAACCCTTGATCCGCTCCAGTTGTATCTGGCTGGTCTGGGCCGGGCTCAGATCGGAAGCTACCAGGATAACCCGCTTGTCAATCTCAGCGATATTCACCGATTCCACGCCCACGAGTTTTGCCATAATGCGGTTGGCAACGTGGATGATGTCTCCCTTCCGCTCTTTTAAATATTCATCGGTGATATCCTGAAATAAGGCCTTTATGTCCGAGATTACCGTTTTAAGTGCCCATTCGGCATTGACATATTGTTTTTCGATGGTCTCAATGGCCCTGCCATAGAGCATCTTATCCTCCAGAAGGGCCAAATGGGTTTCCAGGATATAAGAACTCTGATGCAATTCTTCAGGAGTGTTATTGATGATTTCCAGCAGTTCATCCCGGGAATCTTTGACTGCCGCCTTGAAACGGATGATTTCATCTGCCAGTGCATCACTGTCGATAAAATATTTTTCAACGACATCGACCCCTTCCGTATCTACCAGATATGCTTTGCCTATACAGATTCCGGGGGCACCGCTTATTCCTTCCAGCTCTCTTTGTTGTTTAGCCATATCGGTAATTTAAACCTGTTCCCCAAACCCCTGTTCGATAAGCTTTGCAATCGCATTCAAGATATTGAGATCTGCGGGGTCCTCAATGTTTATTGTTATTTTTGAACCTTTGGCACAGGCAAGGGTAAGTATATCAATCACACTGGCGGCATCCGCCCTTTCCCCTTCCTTTATGATCCACACGTTTGATCGGGCATTTTTTACAATTGCAGCTATTTTACCGGCAGACCTAGCATGCATACCCAACTCATTTACAATTGTTACATTCTTTGAAATCAATTCCACCCAATTCCCCATTTTTAAAGATATTTAATCAATCTGGCTTTTATCAATCAACTTTCAAGGTGTCAATCTGAAATTATTGACCAAACGACAAACTGATGATATAATTTTCATTCCTATTTTGGATACAATTTATTCGGGATGATTGCCTGGTTAAAACAAAACGTTCACAACACTATCCCATAACCCTGCGCATGACCAGATTCTGCGCCATGCAAAATACAGGAGGAATACAGCATGTCGGAAAAAATTTTAATTTTCGGAAAAAATACATGACCTTTTACCAATGCAGCTCGTGAAGCCTATGCACAAGAAGGTAAAAGTGTGACCTACGCGGATGTCGTGACCGATACCGCCGAATTGGACAATATGTTGAAATATTCAGGAGGAATCCGCAAGGTGCCGGTTATTGTAGATCATGGCAATGTTATAATCGGGTTCAAGGGAAAAAACTGAAAAGTATAACCGATCGGCTGGAAGTCGATCAAGAAATTATTTGAATTTATTCTCCAGATACACCGGCTGAGGAAAAAAATTGAAAATTTAAGGAATGCTATCCATTAAAATATGACATCACGAGCAGACTTCGCCATAGTGGATAGGACGGCTGAAAGTGATACAACAAATATCCAATCGTCAATATTCATTTTTTAGCATTCAATTTATGGTTAATTATTTGAACCCTGAACCTTATACACAGGAGACACATGGAAAAACAATATTTAATCGACGACTTCAAACTGAGCGAATCCTGGCGTCTGTTTAAAATCATGGGAGAATTTGTCGACGGAGTGGATTCTCTGCATGATCTGGGTCCGGCCGTGAGTATTTTTGGATCCGCCCGTATTGCCGCAGACACACCCTCTTATCAAAAAACAGAAAAAATAGCAGCGCTGTTTGCGAAAAATGATTTTGCCGTAGTCACCGGTGGCGGGGGCGGTGTGATGGAGGCCGCCAACAAAGGCGCGGCCGAAGCAGGAGGAAAATCAGTCGGTCTTAATATCCACCTTCCGTTTGAGCAGAAACCGAATCCCTTTGCCAATATAACGATGGAATTCAAGTATTTTTTCATCCGCAAAGTCATGTTTATCAAATATGCTTCCGCCTATGTGGTGTTGCCCGGTGGTTTCGGCACGCTGGATGAATTGTTTGAAGTTCTGACCCTGATACAAACCCGGCGCATCAAACAGTTTCCGGTGATTCTGGTTGAATCTGATTACTGGACAGGACTGCTTGACTGGATTAAATCCCGTCTGCTGGCCGAGCAGAAGATATCCCCTGAAAATCTTGATCTTTTTCAAATCATGGATGATCCGGAAGAGATTGTCCGCAGTGTCCAAAAGGTGGTCATTGTGTGATGGCAGGGAGAAGAGCTTTAAAAATTTTGACCTGCCGCAGCGTATGCGTTCAGCAATGGCGCGAACACACGCCGCGGCCGGCATTTTTTACATGTAAATATCCTTTTGCTGTTCCCGGATCACCTTTTTGTTAAATTTACCCACACTGGTTTTGGGAATTTCATCGACAAAAAGCACCGCTTCGGGAAGCTGCCACTTGGCAAATTTTTGGGCCAGATGCGCCACAATGTCGTCCCGGCTCACTTTGCCCGCATACTCCGCTCTCAAAACCACCAGAGCCACCGGTCGCTCCTCCCACTTGGGATGGGCCACTCCGGTCACAGCCGCTTCAAGCACCGCCGGATAGGCCATAATTTCGTTTTCCATGTCCACCGAGGAGATCCATTCGCCGCCGCTCTTAATCAGATCCTTGACCCGATCGGTTATTTTCAGGTAGCCCTCCGCATCAATGGTGCCGGCATCGCCGCTCTTCCAGAAACCGTCCTCTGTAAACTGATTTTCCGAACCGGGTGCATCATGGTATGATCCGGTAATCCAGGGCCCCCGGATCAAAATCTCGCCGGCGGATTTACCGTCACGGGGTTGTTCCTTGCCGAAAGCATCCATTATTTTCACATCCAGACCCACAACCGGGTACCCCTGCTTGCGCTTTAAGTTCCACTTTTCGTCTTCAGACAGTTTGCCCTCAAGCCAGGGTTTAATCCGGTTCACCGTGACCAGGGGCGTGGTTTCGGTGGCCCCGTAGGCATGCACGATTTCGGCTCCCGTCAATTCATCGAATCCCTTCATCATGGACACCGGCGGCTCGGTGGCGCCGGAAAGCAGTCGCGCTCCTTTAAGGTCGGGTTTTCTATTCATGTTGCGGATATATTCCAGCACCGGCATGAAAATGGCCGGAGCCCCGTCGGCCACCGTCACCTTTTCCTGAACAAAAATTTCGGCCAGGGCTCCCAGATTATCCAGGCTGTACATGCCCGGTAAAACAATCTTGGCACCGACCAGTGTGCATGCCTGGGGCGTACCCCAGCCTAGCGCATGAAACATGGGCACGATCTGAAAAAATACGTCTCTCATGCTGATCTCGGCATTGCTGGCAATGCACATACTGTGCAGGTAGACATTGCGATGGGAATAGTACACCCCCTTGGGCTTGCCGGTTGTGCCGGTGGTATAGCATGCCGCATACGCCGATTTTTCATCCATCAGGGGCCAGTCGAATTCGTCATCGGCCGCTGACAGAATTTCTTCATAGCTGTAGACCGGCGTCAGGTTTGTTTTGATATCCTTGATATCCTTGCCGGTAATGACAATATATCCTTTGACGCCCTCGCATAACGGCGCAACGGCCTCGGCAATGGGCAGGAGGGTTTCATCCACAATAATATACCTGGCCTTTGCATGATTGATAACATAGCCCAGGTCCGGCGGAGACAACCGCAGGTTGAGCAACAACATGACTGCACCGGTTCCGGGCACCCCGAAATAGATCTCATAGTTTTCATAAGTGTTCCAGGCCAGTACGCCGATCCGGTCCCCGACCTTGGCTCCTACGGTGGTAAGGGCATTGGCCAGTTTTTGGGTGCGTTTATAGGCATCCGCATAGGTGTAACGGAACATGGTTCCGTCCAGCTTTTTGCTGACGATTTCCTGGTTGCCGAAACTAAGGGATGCCTGCTTGATGATGTTGGTGACATTGAGCTGGTAATCATCCTGAGATGTAGATGGAAAGCCTTGAATAATGCTGCTCATAGGACTCCTCCTTTTTTGAAGTTGTCGGCAAAAAATAATGCCGATCTATCTAAAATGAATTTCGTACAGAATTTATAGCAATTATTATTATTTTTTGTCAACCATCATCATCGTGGCCCACTCTGACGCACGTTGGTTTTAAATCAGGGCGACCAGATTGCTGTGATCAGAAATTTATAAATTCAATATATGAAAAAAACCGGGTTCAATAAAACTCTTTCTGTATATGAACAAGGAACATTTCAGCCAATCGTAAATTTTATGGCGGCTCTTTGTTGCCTTCGGTTAAAAAAATTGTATATTTATATCGAATATATCGTAAATAATTACTACCATAGATGACAACATGATCGAGTGCTAAATCAGTCGTAACATTTTGTTATTTCGACATATAGATTCCATAAACAAGCAAGTAGCTTGACAGAGATGGGCCGTTATGTTAGCAAAACTTCATGCTAAGATCATTCTTCCTTGAGGCACCAGGTGTTTTGCATCGGCGAAAGGTTCAGGTTGAACCCGGGGACTTGCTGTGTTACCGGGCTGTTTGGGAATTAAGGAAAATTCGTACGGGTGTGGCCGAACGTTTAAAAATGAGTTCGCCTATAGCAGGATATGCAGTGAATCGAGGTAAAAAGATAGCTCAATACATTATTTATGGACCTGGCATATGCGCTATTTAGAAAAAGATGACGCAGAGATTGCTGCGTTGGTAAAAAAAGAAGACGAGCGGATCGAAAATACCCTAAATTTGATTGCCGCCGAGAATCATTCGCCCCGCTCCATCATGGAAGTACTCGGGTCTATTTTAAATACAAAGACCATTGAAGGTTATCCGGGCAAACGGTTTCATGCCGGATGCACGCATGTGGACGAGATTGAAAATCTTGCCATCGCAAGGGGAAAAGCGCTTTTTGGCGCAGAGCATATCAATGTCCAGCCTCACAGCGGCACATCAGCCAATCTGGCGGTATATTTTTCCGTTCTCGATGTCGGCGACAGGGTTCTTTCCATGGGTCTTCCTTACGGCGGTCATCTGTCCCACGGGCATCGTGCGTCCATCACCAGCAAATGTTTCAATTTTTCCCATTACAGCGTAGACCCGGAAACCGAGCGTATCGATTACGATGAAATCAGGGACCTGGCCGGAAAGCTGAAACCAAAAATGATCGTTGCCGGTGCAAGCTCCTATCCCAGGCTGATCGATTATGCCAGGATCGCTGAAATCGCCAAAGAGGTTTCCGCCTGTGTATTTGCCGATATGGCCCACCTGGCCGGTCTTGTGGCGGCAAAAGTGATTCCCAGCCCTGTACCCCACTGCGATTTTGTAACCTTTACCACTTATAAAACCATGATGGGAGGCAGGGGTGGCGTTGCGCTGTGCCGAAAAGAGTACGGGAAAAAAATCGACAGTGCCGTATTTCCCGGCTGCCAGGGAACCAGTGCGGTCAATCAGATCGCGGCCAAGGCCCTGATCTTTAAACTGGCCGGTGAACCGCATTTTATTGATCTTCAAAAGAAAACGCTTGAAAATGCCGTCCGTCTGGCAGAGGCTCTGCAGAGCAGGGGATATCGAGTCGTATCCGGGGGAACCGACAATCACCAGGTGCTGGTGGACCTGAGCACCAAAGGGATTACGGGCAAGGCAGCGGAAAATATACTCGAATCCGTCGGAATTGTAGTAAACCGCAATGTAATCCCGCAGGATGCCAAAACACCGGGGCGTGTCAGTGGGTTGAGACTGGGCAGTGCCGGGATTACCGCAAGAGGCATGGGAAAATCGGAGATTATCCGTATTGCCGACCTGATGGATACAGCCCTTGGCAAAGATGTCGATGCGGATACGATTGCCCGGGTTGCAACGGCAGTAGAGGAACTTTGTCAGCGTTTTCCAGTATATGTTTAGTGCTTCTCGCGTCGAAGATTCCTGTCGCGCCGGCCTCGGCAATCGGCAGGAGGGTTTCATCCACAATGATATACTTGGCCTTGGCATGATTGATGACATAACCGAGATCCGGCGGAGACAAGCGAAGGTTGAGCAACAGCATGACTGCACCGGTTCCGGGCATCCCGAAATAAATCTCATAGTTTTCATAAGTGTTCCAGGCCAGCACGCCGATCCGGTCCCCGACCTCGGCGCCCATAGAGGTAAGGGCATTGGCCAGTTTCCGGGTGTGTTTAGGCGTCCGCGTAAGATATACCGGAACATGGCCCCGTCCAGCTTTTTGCTTACGATTTCCTGGTCGCCGAAACTTAAGGATGCCTGCTTGATAATTACCAGGCAATCCACATGGGCAGGACATCTTCCGTTCCAATAATTTGTTTTTTAAAAAACCACCCCCTGTGATATGAATACAAAAATTAATTTTTAAAAGCTGTATAAAATTGGTTTAAACTGTACGGAAAGGAAAATAGCATGCGTATTGTATTTGTATCCACTTATCCCCCTATTGAATGCGGTATCGGTACATATACCGCCTTTCTGGCTGAAGCCCTTAGAAAATCACCCAATGAGATCCATATTGTCAGCCAGTATGATGCTGAAGGGAGACATGTTTACCCATCATATTCTCCCGGAGAAGGCGGAATTGCAGGAAAGATTTTTAATGCAGCTATTAAAGTTACCCCTGACCTTGTCCATATTCAGCACGAATTCGGTCTGTACGGTGAACTAGATGGTATTGCCGTGCTTGAATTAATTTATCGGCTTAAATCCACCGGCACTCCGGTTATTGCAACCCTCCATACTGTTCAGGAAAAACCTGGGTTTCGAAAGGCGCTAATCATAAGAACCATGTGCAGGGAACTGGACGGCATTATTGTACATGAACAAGAACACGTCGATATATTGCGGACGGTTTTTGATACAAATGAGTCAAAGATTTCTCTTATTCCGCATGGCGCAAGAGAGATGAATCCGATCGCTGATGCCAAGAAAAAACTTAATCTTGAGGGCAGGAAAGTAATCCTGCTGGTGGGGTATTTTCGCCCGACCAAGTGTTTTGACAGGATTGTAGATCTTTTACCGCAGATAGTTAAAAAAGTTCCGGATGCCTGGCTGGTACTGTCCGGAAAACTCAGGGTGCTTGAATTCAGCGAATACCGCGAAATGCTTTTTGAAAAAATAAATAACTCACCCGCTATAGATCGTATTGAAGTATTCCGGGGCCAGTTTCCCCAGAAAACTTTTGATACAATTCTAAGCGCTGCTGATATAGTAGTTTTGCCCTATACTGCCGGAGCTCAGAGCGGCATAATGGCACATGCAATGACCTTTGGCAAACCTGTGGTCACATCGAATCTTCCGGTATTTGTCGATATCCTTACAAGATCGGAAACAGGATTTTATGCACAAACCGATGACCAATATGTTGACAGTATTGTAACATTGCTCACCAACCCGGAAGTATATAAAAAGTTTTCCCAAAACGCACTGACCCATATCAAAGAAAATATTTCTTGGGACATTGTTGCACAACAGATACTTAATGTTTATGAACAGTTTGACCTTAAACTGGAATGTAAAACCCGGTACGTATTTGCCGGGGAATAGGGAAAAAATTATATGTTTAAACGCTGTGAAAAAAATCCTTTAATTTGTCCGTCCGATGTAAAACCCTCAACCGAAGGATATCGTGTTGTCGGAGCCTTTAATCCCGGGGCCGTGCTTTTTAATGATGAAGTCATACTGCTTTTGCGCGTAGCGGAAAGTTGTATTCAGGAGCCGGGCAAGGTCCGGGCCCCTGTTTACAGATTTGAACAGGGACGGGGCATCCCCGGGATAATGGAATTTGATGAGAACAACCCGGACCTGTCATTAAAAGACACCCGTGGTGTTGTTTACAAAGGCAAAGATTATCTTTCCAGCATCAGCCACCTGCGTCTGGCGCGCAGTACTGACGGAATAAATTTCACGGTTGAGCCGACACCGTTTATCTGCCCCTCCTCTCCTGATGAAGAGTACGGTACGGAAGACGCGCGCATTGTAAATATCGATGGAACTTTTTACATAAACTATTCCGCTGTATCAACCGACAGTTGGTGCACAGCCCTGGCAACAACCACGGATTTTAAGGACTATAAAAAGCAAGGCATAATATTCCATCCGGAAAACAAGGACATTTCAATATTTCCTGAAAAAATAAACAAGAAATATGTTGCCCTGCACCGGCCCAACAACAGCGGATTTGGCAAGGCTTCAATATGGTATGCCCAGTCGCCTGACCTTTTGCACTGGGGGAATCATAAATGTATTGTCCGCCCACGTAATATGGCCTATGAATCCATGAAGATCGGCGGCGGAAGCGCTCCCATAAAGACTGATGCTGGGTGGCTCTGCATCTACCATGCCAAGGGTGATAACTCAAGGTACAGCCTTTTCGCCCTGCTGCTCGATCTGGAATATCCATGGAAAGTGATTAAACGCGGAACAACGCCTTTGCTCGAACCTGAATACGATTATGAGACCAGCGGTTTTTTTGGGAATGTCGTGTTTACGAACGGAATTGTCATAAAAGACGGGCAGCTTTTCATGTATTACGGGTCTTCTGATGAAACCACTTGCCTGGCTGTGACTACGGTTGAAAAAATACTGGCCGGTTTTTAAAAAAGGAGTATCTCTTATGCCTCGAAAAAAACAGCACGACATCATTCATCGCTGGGAAGGAAACCCTGTTATCACCATGGAAGACCTCTCGTTTCAGGTCTCGGGCATCTGTAATGCAGGCGCAGTCAAGATCGACAACATCTATCTGCTGCTTGTCACAATCGAAACCCTGAGAGGTCACAAAAAATTGTATATTGCTCGAAGCGAGGATGGCCGATATTTTGATGTGGATGACAAACCTTTTATGGCGCAGGCTGATAAAAAGTATGAAGAAATCGGTGTCATGGACGGCCGGATCACACCTTTTGAAGATACCTACTATATTTCGTACATTGCTGAAAGCCATTATGGCTACCGGATCAGGTTGGCGAAGACAGATGACTTCAAGACCGTAACCCGACTCGGGTTTGTCTCTGAGGTGGACATCAAGGGGGGTGCTCTTTTCCCGGAAAAAATCAACGGACGGTTTGCCAGGCTTGAACGCCCATGGAGCGGAGGACGGATATGGATCAGTTATTCAGAGGACCTTGTGTACTGGGGCGGTTCGGAGGTGATATTATCACCCAGAGCTGGTTACTGGGACCCACACCGTGTGGGCGATGCCGTACCCCCCATCAGAGTCAAAGACGGAAGATGGCTGCTGATTTACTACGGAATCAAAGATACGTCCGCCGGCCCCCTTTTCAGAATCGGTGCAGTATTTTTAGATGCTGATGACCCTGCCAGGGTTGTTAGCCGCACCAACATCCCTATCCTGTCACCACGCGAACGGTATGAGCGTGTAGGAGATATCCAGAATTTGGTTTTTTCATGCGGCGCAATTCTGGAGAATGAAAATCTGCTCCTGTATTACGGTGGGTCAGATAGCTGCATATGTCTGGGATCAACAACTATAGATAGAATCGATCAGGAATGTCTCAAAAGTAAAGGAGAAATTTGATGAATAAGCATTTTCCTTTGGGATATGACATCCTCCACCGGTTTGAAGGCAATCCCATTATTACTATCGAAGATATTCCATTCAGATGTAACACGGTTTTCAATGGAACAGTGATTAAAAAGGGAGATGAATACTTTCTTCTCCTGAGAGTCGAGGGCCAGCAGGGATATTCTGTATTTGCCCTGGCAAGAAGCAAAGACGGGCTGCATTTTACGGTTGAAGATGAGCCGGTCATGACGCCCGCACGAAGGGGCCCATTTGCAAAGTATGAAACCCGTGGTATTGAAGACCCCCGTATTACTGCAATCGATGGCGTTTATTATGTCATGTATACCGCATATTCACAATACGGAACACGAATAGCCCTGGCAAAGACTGATGATTTCCACCATTACAAACGTATTGCCCTTGTATCCGAACCCGGCAACAAAGATGGTATCCTCTTTCCTGAAAAAATAAATGGTGAGTATGTGCGCCTTGACCGGCCGATCGGCAAAGGTGTGGGCAACATGTGGGTATCATACTCAAAGAATCTGGTTGACTGGGGAAAATCCGAGATCTTGATGACGCCACGACCGGGGATGTGGGACAGCTATAGAATCGGCGCTTCGGTACCACCGATAAAAACAGAGCATGGATGGCTTGAGATCTACCATGGTGTTAAAATGACCGTAGCTGGTCCCATTTACAGGATCGGCACAGTTCTGCTGGACCTTGAACAACCCCACAAAGTAGTTGCCAGATGCAACAAACCGATTCTTTCACCGCGGGAAGATTATGAAAGAATCGGCGATGTCGGTAATGTGGCCTTTGCATGCGGCGCTGTTGTGGAAAACACTGGAGAGATCAAGGTGTATTATGGGGCTGCCGATACATGTATCTGCGTGGCCACTGCAGAATTTGAAAATCTTATAGCGATAACTTTAAACAGGAAAGATGCATAATTCACATTATTTAGCAGTGCCTGAACGAAAACCATGAAAATCGTCATCTCCATTCAGGACTGGAATTTTTAACCTATTGAAGTTGTTTCTTTTATCAATTCAATATTCAAAATAGTGTCTGAACGGACTTTTCGTTTAGACACTATTTTGAAATGCCTTTGAACAATGGTAATTGCTTTTAAACCTCGGGTTATTCCCGAAAGACAAGAAGTACCCTTCCAAGAGTACCATCAAGCCACGATAATGGATATGAATATCAGAAAAAACATTTTTTTGGCTTTGACCGGCGGCCTTCTGCTGGGGCTCCCCTGGGCAGTCTCAGCTTTGTTCTTTTTGATTTTTATCGCCTGGGTGCCCCTCTTACAGCTGGAAGAAAAAGTAAGACATCACGCAAATCATTATATCCTGTTTAATTACTCTTTTGCTTCCTTTCTGCTGTGGAATATCCTGGGCACCTGGTGGGTTGCCCGGGCACACCTGGTGGGCGCCATCCTCATCATTATTGCAAATTCACTTATACAGGCTCTCGTGTTCTGGTCGACAAGCCGTGTCCGGACGATTGTAAGAATTCCCCTGATAGTCCCTTTTCTGCTTATCTGGATGGGATACGAGCATTTTCATCAATCCTGGGACCTGGCCTGGCCCTGGCTTAATTTGGGCAATGCACTGATCACTGCGCCAAAGCTGATTCAGTGGTACGAGTTTACGGGTGTTCGCGGCGGGACGCTCTGGATCATACTGACAAATTTTGCAGCTTGGAAGGTGTATGGTATTTATCGGGAAAAGAGCACGGGGCTGATAGCGCCGTCTGCGGCAGCACTGCTGCTTTTTCTTGTCCCCATCCTTGTATCCTGGCAAATATTTCAAAATATTGAAGAGGAGGGTGAAACCGTTACCGTAGCCCTGGTTCAACCCAATCTGGATCCTTATACGGAAAAATTCATGCCGGAAAAACAGGCCCGGCACCTGGAAGCGTTTTTTAAGGCAGCCGATGCCGTTTGCGATGATGAAACCCAGTACCTGATAGGCCCTGAAACCCTCATTGTACAGCAGATTGACGAGAAAGATCCTCTGTCATCTCCCTACTATCGCCGGTTATTGGATTTTCAGAAAAAATACCCGAAACTGAATGTTCTATTGGGGGTACACAGCTTTCGGAAACTTGATACGGATAACATTCCTCCCGGAAGCCGCTTCAACCGGGAGAAGAATTTTTATTATGAGGCTTTTAATACAGCGCTTTTTCTATCGCCGGGTGCCGCACCTCAATTCTATCATAAAACCAAGCTGGTCCCTTTGTTCGAGCGCATGCCTTTTGTGGGGTATTTCGGCTTCCTGGGAGAATATGCGTTAGAGCTTGGCGGATACATCGGCACTTACAGTCTTCGTCAGGAAAGTGATACTTTTCAATTGCCGGGCGCTTTGGTTCGCATACTGCCGATTGTCTGTTTTGAATCGGTATTCGGCCCTTACTGCTCAAAAAACCTGCCACAGGAAAAAGGGTTTATCTGTATGATCACAAATGACGGATGGTGGAAAAATACGCCGGGTTATCGACACCACTTTAATTTCAGCCCGATTCGGGCCATTGAATGCCGGCGGGACATGATTCGTGTAGCCAATACAGGTATCTCTGCTCTTATCGATGCGAAAGGCATGGTTATCTCCAGAACGTCCTGGTGGAAAAAGGCGACACTCAAGGGAAAGATCCATCTTCGCCAGGGCCGGACTTTTTTTGCCCGGCATGGAGATTATCTGGGACGTATTTCTCTGCTATCAGGGGTTTTGTTGCTTCTGTACACAGGGATCAAAAAAATTTAAATAAATTTTCAAGCCATTCCCCTGAAACCCCTCAGACCGATGTGATCACTTCAAAGGCCTTATCAAAGGCTTTGTCCAGGTTTTCCGGCTTTGTCCCGCCGGCCTGGGCCATGTCCGGACGGCCCCCGCCGCCGCCTCCCACAACGGCTGCCACCTGCTTGATGATTTTGCCGGCGTGATAGCGGCCTGTCAGGTCTTTGGTGACGATGACGATGAGCAGGACCTTGGTTTCGATGACAGCGCCCAGGACAATAATGCCGGACTCGATTTTATCCTTGAAGCGATCGGCCAGGTCTCTTAAGGCTGAGGGCTTTTCTATTTCCACCTTTTTGATCAGCACTTTGATTCCGTTGATATGCCTGATTTCGTCTGCTATGTTTGCCACGGATTTGGCCGCAATGGTACTTTTAAGCTGATCGATTTCTTTTTCCAGGGCTTTTTGATCGGCAATGAGTTTTTCAATCCTTTGGGTCAAGACCCCGGGTTTTTCGCGTACCATGCCGGATATGTCGGAAATGATTTTGTCTCGGTTCTGGCTGATTTCCAGGGCGGCCGACCCTGTCAGGGCTTCGATGCGGCGAACCCCGGCAGCCACACTGGACTCACTGACGATTTTGATCATGCCGATATCGCCGGTACGGCCGGTGTGGGTGCCGCCGCATAATTCACGGCTGAAACCGGCCATGTCGATGACCCGTACCCGATCGCCGTACTTTTCTTCAAAAAGTGCGGTGGCCCCGGATTTGAAAGCCTCTTCAGCATCCATTTCAGTGATGTTGACCAATGCATTTTCTCGGACTCTCCGGTTGGCCACAGCTTCGATTTCATTTACCGTGGAGGATTCCACCTGGGAAAAATGGGTGAAATCAAAACGCAACCGGTCGGCGGACACCAGGGAACCGGCCTGCTTGACATGATCGCCCAGCACCTGGCGAAGGGCACTGTGCAGAATATGGGTGGCCGTATGATTCAGGGCGGTGGCCCTGCGGGTATTTTCATCCACGTCAAGGGTGACCATGTCTCCTGCTTTGATACTGCCCGAAACAATTTTACCCTTGTGGATAATCAGGCCGGTGGGGTCCTTGAGCGTGTCATTGATCTGCATTTCAAATCCGGATGCGCGAATGATGCCCCGGTCCCCGACCTGCCCGCCGGATTCACCATAAAAGGGTGTCCGATCTGTAACCACTTCAACGTTCTGGTCGGCTTCAGCTACCTGGACAGCCTGGCCGTCTTTTACAATCAGCAGGATGCGGCCCTTGTCCGAGATCCTGTCATAACCGACAAATTCGGGTTTGATTCCCTGGGCCGAAAGGTTGCGAAAGGCTTTTGATGCACTGGAAAAAACGGTTTTTGAGCGAGATTTTTCGCGCTGACCGGTCATGGCCAGATCAAAACCTCCCATATCCAGAGTCATGTTCCGCTCCCGGACAACATCCTGAACGATGTCCACGGGAAATCCGAATGTGTCATATAATTTAAAGATAACCGATCCGGGGACTTTTGTCCGGCCTTGGGTGTCCATCTCCGAGAGGGTATCGTTCAGCACTTTGAGACCGTGGTCCAGGGTTTCGGAAAAACGGATCTCCTCGTTTTTGATCACATTTGTAATAAAGGCGCCGGCCTCATTCAATTCCGGGTAAGCATCCTGCATGATTTCGAACACAACCTCTGCGGTTTCATGCAGAAATGGCCGGGTCAGACCGATATTGCGGCCATAGCGAATGGCCCGGCGCATGATCCTGCGCAGCACATAGCCCCGGCCCTCGTTGGATGGCAGAATCCCGTCACCAATTAAAAAGGCCGCGGCCCGGCTGTGGTCCGCAATGACCTTCATGGCCACATCGGTTTCAAATGACCGGCCCAGGCTTTTTCCTGAGAGTTCTTCGGCCTTGTTGATAATCGGGAGCATCAGGTCGGTTAAAAAATTATTGGGCACATTCTGCATAATCGAGGCCATTCGTTCCAGGCCCAGACCGGTGTCGATGCTCGGTTTGGGCAGCGGGGTCATTTTCCCGGAGGCATCCCGGTTAAACTGCATGAAAACGAGATTCCAGATTTCCAGAAAACGGTCGCAGTCGCATCCTACGGCACACTCGGGCCGGCCGCAGCCAAAAGCCTCACCCCGATCCAGATGGATTTCACTGCAAGGGCCGCAGGGGCCGGTATCGCCCATGGACCAGAAATTTTCTTCTTCACCGAGCCGCACGATTCGATGGGCCGGCACACCGATTTTTTCATGCCATAGATCATAGGCCTCATCATCATCCAGATAGATGGAGATCCACAGCTTGTCAGGATCCAGTCCATAACCGCTGGTCAGAAGATCCCAGGCAAATTCAACGGCATTTTCCTTGAAATAATCTCCAAATGAAAAATTGCCCAGCATTTCAAAAAAGGTATGGTGCCGGGCTGTATAGCCCACATTTTCCAGATCATTATGCTTGCCGCCCGCCCTGACACACTTCTGGGAAGTTACGGCGCGCAGGTAGTTTCTTTTCTCCTCGCCGAGAAAGGTGCGCTTAAACTGCACCATGCCGGCATTGACAAAAAGCAAAGTGGGGTCATCCCGGGGAACCAGCGATGAACTCCTGACCTTTTGGTGATTGTGTTTTTCAAAATATTCTAAAAATTTTCTACGTATTTCATTGCCTGTCATGAAGTGCTCCACAAGATTGGTCTATTTGAGTACCCGTCTGGTGTATTAAATCTGAAATTCGTATTTTTACTTCCTGCTTTCTATTTTTTATTTTCCGCGGGTGCGTCTTCCTTTTTTGCAAGCCCCACTTCTTCGCGTATCTTGTCGTATATGGAAGCGTAGATGTCTGGATTTTCGTCCATGAATTTTTTGACATTCTCGCGACCCTGCCCGATTCGTTCGCCATTGAAGCTGTACCAGGAACCGCTCTTGTCCACCACGTCGGCCTGCACCCCGATATCCAGCAGGTCGCCGGTTTTGGATATTCCTTCACCGTACATGATATCGAATTCAGCCTCTTTAAAGGGCGGCGCCATTTTGTTTTTGACCACCCGTACCCGGGTGCGGTTTCCCACTACTTCCTGACCATTTTTAATGGCTGCGATACGCCGGATATCGAGTCTTACCGAGGCATAAAATTTCAGGGCATTTCCGCCGGTGGTGGTTTCCGGGTTGCCGAACATTACGCCGATTTTCATGCGTATCTGGTTGATAAAAATCATGGATGTCATGGTTTTGCCGATAGTGCCGGTCAGCTTGCGCAATGCCTGGGACATCAACCGGGCCTGAAGCCCCATGTGGGAATCGCCCATCTCTCCTTCAATTTCAGCGCGCGGCACCAGGGCTGCCACCGAATCGATGACCAGTATATCAATGGCACCGCTTCTGACCAGCATGTCGGCGATCTCCAGGGCCTGCTCGCCGGTATCCGGCTGAGATACCAGCAGTTCGTCACAGTTGACCCCCATTCTTTTGGCATATGCCGTATCCAGGGCATGCTCGGCATCGATAAAAGCGGCAATCCCGCCCTTTTTTTGAGCCTCGGCCACGGCATGCAGGGCCAGGGTTGTTTTGCCGGATGCTTCCGGTCCGAAAATTTCGGTCACTCTGCCACGGGGCAGGCCCCCAATGCCGAGTGCCCTGTCCAGTGCGATGGACCCGGTTGAAATAATCGGTACATCCATAACGGCCCGGCTGCCAAGCTTCATGATGGATCCTTTGCCGAACTGGCGTTCAATCTGGGTCATTGCGGATTCTATGGCTTTTTCCCGGTCGGGTGTTTTGCTCATGTGTGTTCTCCTCTGCTTTTTGATGGTCGGTCTATGTATCTTTTTACAGGCTTATGCTTGCAAGCCTCGTGTGGACTGCGCCTGAAGGTTGTAAGTCGCTTTTAAATAAAACAAGTTTATCCGCCGTAAAGAAATCGGAATTGAAATCCCGGCAGGCCGTGATTGCGCGGCCCAGTTTTTGAGGATCTGCCTTTCCCTTGAAACGCCCTATTGTCAAGTGGCCCTTAAACTTACGGGGTTCCCCCGGGAACCCGAGTTTTATAAGACCGGCATCCAGGGATTGGTGAAGCTTTGTCAGTGCATCGACCTGCCCGGTCAGCCCTGTCCAGATGACACGGGCACGGCTGAGCCCCGGGAAAACGCCCACTGCCCCGGCCGACAGGGAAAAAGGCCTTTGCCCCCTGGCTGCCAATGCCATGGCATCGATGATTTTGGGCACATCGTCCGGATTGATTTCGCCCAAAAATTTCAGGGTCAGATGAATATTCTCAGGACGTATCCAGCGCACCCTGAACCCGTAGGCTTTTAAATTTTCCTGAATACTGCCGATGGCTGCGACGATCGCCCGGGGCAGCGTAAATGCGATAAATGCCCTCAGGGTTTTTCGATCCATCTCAGGCACCGTCAAAATGTTTGTTCGCCGCCGGTAGAAGGCAGCGTTACCTGGGGTTCACCCAGTAAAAATTTGCCGTTTACAATCCATTTTTTCAGAATTTCGGCGATTTCCCGGGCCTTTACCATGCTGGAGAGGGGGACCGTGGGCACCTGTTCGCCGTTTAACTCAATATGGCCGCTTTTCAGTTCCGCATAACTGACCTGTTTCAGGCTTTTGGCGTTGCCGGCCGGATAATCTATGCCGTAATCGATCACCTGGGTAAATATCTCTTCGTCTGAAATCGCGGTATACTGAACCATTTCCTCATTTAAGATGGGAATCGGAATGCCCAGGCCCACAGCCAGAGAGGCGCCGTATCCTTGAATACTGACCCCCACCAGCCATTCGGGGCTCATCTGCTTGAGTTCACCCATGACAAACAGAGTGCCGGCCGGTGTTAAGGGAATGCCTCTTTCGGTGCGCTTGACGACGTCCTTGTGCTGACTGCCGTTCCAGGTGACATAGCCGATGCCGCCGCCAAGGAAAATGCGGGTCCCCAGCCCGATGGTTTTGAAATACGGATCGTTAAAGAGGGGACTTAACTCGCCCGCAGAAGAATAATTTGCATTGGCGGCCCTGGGTTTCAGCGTACCCATATAGGTATAAATCGTTTTATCGGTTAAATTTACGGCGCAATTATAATTCTGATAGGCGTTTCTGGGGTTGCACAGCATGGCATAGGGCAGTGACGCCAGGGTGATTTCTTGTTCCAGTTCTTTCCGGGGATAGCAGTCGGTTCCATACCCGGCGGCTCTCAAGTGTACCTTTTTCCCGGCGGTGAGATCCTGAATGACATGACCGCCGCCATAGCTGAATTCACCTGGATATACCTTGTTTAGGGGGTCGTCTTCACACAGTTCCGTGGCACCGATATAGCAGTCAACGGCCGCCACACCGCCATAGGCCGGCACATTGTTCAGCCAGCATTTGGATGCCCGGATTCCGGGAACCGAATGACCGAAATTAAGAAAGGCCCCGGATGAACACATGGGGGAAAATGTTCCGGTGGTTACGATATCCACATGCCTTGCGGTTTCGACCGTGCCGGCATCCTTTACCATGCCGATGATCTCCTCGGCAGTTGCCACAACAACCTTGCCGGATTTTATTTTTGCGTTGATTTCCTGGTAGGTTTTGTTGATTTTATATTTTTTCATTCGGGGAAAACCCTTTCCGGCAATTTGCAATAAAGGTGGTTGAAAAAGCCCGAAACCGGCGACAGGCCTTATGGTGTTTTGATTAAAAGCGGGTAGTTGCCGGAAAGGTTATAAACTATTTTAATCCTGCGGTAATGTCATTTATTTTAGTCATAACATTGTTTTTGATCCACGTACCATCCCACCACTCAACCGGATTTACAAAAGTATTATGGACCATCACGCCAAAATGCAGGTGGTCACCTGCGGCCATGCCGGTCCGTCCGGTTTTACCTATAATGTTACCTTTTGCCACCATCTGTCCTTTTTCCACATCGATGCGGCTTAAATGGGCATACAGACTGAACAGGCCGAACCCATGATCCAGTATAACGGTTCTGCCGTAAATTCCCAGGGTGCTGCAAAAGACGACCCTGCCGGAATTGGATGCCGGCACGTCGGCTCTTTTTACCGAAGCCAGATCGATCCCCATGTGAATCTGGTGATCAATCACCTGACCTTTGTAGAGGTATTCCCGATGATCGGCAAACCCGGCTCGCCGGGCCGATCCCGGCAGTCTTGAAAAGGTCCCTTTCCAAAAGAGTTTATTTTCCGTTTTTTGGCTGATGCTCAGAATTTTTTTAAAATTGGCCTCGCGCAGATCCCGGTTAATTTTAAGAAATTTTTCAATTGGATCAAGGCCCGTGGCCCCGGAATCAGTCAGCTCGAATTCCGGCATTTTCATGCTGAGAAACCGGTCTGAAATTTTAAGGGTATCTTTTTTAAATGTTCTGCCCTTGATATAATGCGGGAAATCGGTACGGGTACTGTTTCCGGCTACATCCACGGCCCTGATAAAAATCCGTGTATCCCTGCCCTGGGTATGATCCAAAGCAAAAAAGGCCAAAAAAATATCCGGATCTGAAAAATATCCTGCATGGCCCGGGAAAAAATTTTCCCCCACCTGCACCCCGCTTTCAAGGCAGGGCTCGGAAAGACGGTAAACGGCCAGGGCCGATCCGCCCTGGGCCACGTTATGGGAACGGCTGAGTACATCCGCTTCCGGAGCGACGCTGTCGATAATGATCTGTTTTTGAATGTCGATTTTGTTTCCATTTCCCCATTTACGCCAGGAAAAATCCCCGGTAACCAGCCGCAGTATGGCCTTGCCGTCTTTTATACCCAGCTTTGCAGGTTCAAACAGGACATCCACATCAACGGTATGGTCTGTGCCGCCCTTTAAAAAACCTGCGGAAGAAAAATCGCGTTCAAACAAAACAGTTTCCTTTTGGTCCTGCAGACAGCTCAGCTGTACCCGTTTGACACCGCTTTTGGTATCCGACACATGGATATGAATTGTCTGGGATATACCGATTGCCGGTCCTTTCGGCAGGGGACCCACAGAGGGCATCTCGCCTTCCATGCGTATGAACAGAAGCCATGCAAGCGGCACGATTATAATCATGGCGACGATCGTAAAAAGCCATATTTTTAAATTCTTTTTCTTGGATTTCAACTGGTTACACCACATTCCTTTTTGGTTAAATTGCCAGGGGATAATAACAGCTTGCGTAAATGTAATCAAGGCCTGATTTCCTTTTTCGCTGCTTGACTTTTCAACACCTGCACGATAAATGATGAAAAAGAAACGTAAACAGCATCCGGCGGCCGGATGCAGCAGATTCACCGGCAAAATCAACAAGGTGTAAACTGTTTTTGATTTTGTATAAAGGACGTCTATTTATGAACCACGTTGTTAAGACAGGGAATATTTCAATCGGCAGGGGGTGCCCGCTGGTGTTGATCGCGGGCCCCTGTGTGATCGAAGATTATAAAACAACCTTTGCAATCGCCCGTTTTTTGAAAGAACTCACGGACAGCCTGGCCATCGGTTTTATATTCAAGGCGTCCTATGACAAGGCAAACCGAACCTCAATCAGTTCCTACAGGGGACCCGGGTTAGAAGAGGGTATCCAAATTCTCGGTCAAATCAAAAAAGAACTGGGTATTCGGATTATTTCGGATGTCCATTCCGTTGAGGAGATTGCCGAAGCTTCACGAGTTCTTGATATCATTCAGGTTCCAGCATTTTTATGCCGCCAGACCGATTTAATTATGGAAATTGCCAGGACCGGCAAGGCCGTCAATATTAAGAAAGGGCAGTTTATGGCTCCCTGGGATATGGCCAATGTGGTGGACAAGGCCACCTCCACCGGTAACAACCGGATATTGCTGACCGAACGCGGAGTGATGTTCGGCTACAACAATCTGGTGGTGGATTTCCGGGGCCTGAAGATCATGCAGGATATGGGGTGGCCGGTCATTTTTGACGCTACTCACAGTATCCAGCTTCCCGGTGGATCGGGCAGCTCGTCCGGCGGTCAGCGCGAATTTGCTCCGGTGCTTGCAAAAGCTGCCGTTGCTGTCGGTGTGGACGGCCTGTTCATGGAAGTCCACCCTGATCCGGACACGGCCCTTTGCGATGGACCGAACTCCCTGCCCCTTGATTCTATGGCTGAACTGCTTGTGCAGTTTAACGCAATCCGCAAGGCGGCGGTGCCGGAAAAGGTGTCCTGGTAAATTCTATGGTTATTGAGAAGCTCAAACGCATTAAATTGCTTCTGCTGGATGTGGACGGCGTTATGACCGACGGCGGCATTATTTACAACGACCACGGCGAGGAGACCAAAAAATTTAACTGTCGTGATGGTCTGGGCCTGAGACTGCTGATGGATGCGGGCATAAACGTTGGCATTGTCACCGGTAGAAAATCCGGTGTTCTTATGCATCGGTGCAAAAATCTGGGAATCAGCCTCATATTTGACGGTATAACCGAAAAAGGCAATGTGCTGGAACCGGTATTACAGCAGACCCGCATTGGTTCGGAGGAAATCGCCTTTATGGGGGATGACCTTGTGGACCTGCCGCTAATGAAAAAAGTGGGACTGGCCATAACCGTGGCCGATGCCCATGAAATCGTGCTGGAACATGCGCACCTGATAACATCCGCAAAAGGCGGGGCCGGGGCCGTGCGGGAAGTTTGTGAATCAATCCTGAAGGCAAAGGGACTTTGGGATAAAATTATCGGTCATTTTTTACAGTGATGTTTCAGAAAGGTGGTAAAACAAAAAAAATCAAGTTGTTATTAATCCTGGTGGTGGTCGGGGTTCTCTGCTCTTTGATTGTTATTTACGCAAAGTATCGAAACGCCATGAATCGGTTGGGTGATATTTCCGTAAATATAAGCCAGGAGGGTACATTATCCATAAAAAAAATTTCTCAGACCGCAACCCGCAACGGAATAACGGAATGGACCATGAAGGCGGATTCCGCAAATTACAGCGATTCTAAAAACGAGGCGGTTTTGGATAATATTTCCATTGTCTTTTTTCTGGAAAACGGTGAACAACTTGTCCTCAAGGCCCTGAAAGGAATACTTCATACCGCCGGCAAGGATATTGAAGTATATGGCGACGTGGTTTTAAACAATGAAAAATACCAGCTTAAAACCGAAAGCTTGAATTATCAGCATGAGAAACGCGTCATCTCATCCAACCGACCGATTGAAATTACAGGACCGGCAATGAAGATCACAGCCGATGCCCTTTTTTTTGATCTAAATACCAGAAGAACCCGCCTTGTCGGTTCTGTAAAAGGAAATTTTAATGGCGCCACTATTTTTTAAGAAAATCGATTCTTGGTTTTTTTTAATCGTTATGCTAGTATCCGGGTATGTCTTTTTTGGGGTGCCGGCGGCAGGATCGGCTGAAAACCCATTGCCGGGCAAGGAGCAGGAGCTGGTTATTACGGCCGACCGGCTGGATGCCGATGTAAAGGAAAATTATTCGGAATTCAGCGGCAATGTCAAGGCCGTCCAGGGAGACACCGTCATTACAGCGGATCGGATCAGGATCTATTTCAAAAGCAGCCGGAATAGTTCCGGGCAGTTGGGCGTAGGTGAAGATGCAGTGGAAAAAATTACGGCCAGGGGCCATGTGAAAATAAACACCGGGGAGATGACCGCCTTTACCAGTGAGGCTTCCTATATAAGTGCAAGCCGGCTGATTGTTTTGTCGGGATCTGGTTCAACGGTCAAAAGCGGCAAAAATTCCATTACAGGCTCCAGGATAACCCTGGACCGGGCCAGCGGACGGATAACGGTTGAAAACAGTGCGGAAAATCAGGTCAGAGCTTTATTCTTTACGAATGGAAAGGGCCTTAACTGATTTTGGTCAGGTACTGAATTTATGCGATGATGGGTGTCCTTCATTTACCGGTTTATACTTTTTTTAAAAAGCATTTGTTTTTGCCTGATTCAGGATGCCGTAACATGAAATTAAAAACTCGAAATTAGATAACGCATTTGCATGCCTCTGTTTCCTCCAATTTCAAGTTTCACTGCAAACTGTTTTTGATTTGTCATGAAGGATGCCCGATGACAACGTTACGATTACAGGAATTGGTAAAAAAATATCATGGCCGCCAGGTTGTCAGTTCTGTAGATTTGAACGTCCCGGGCGGTTGTGTCGTCGGCCTGCTGGGCCCCAACGGGGCAGGCAAGACCACTACTTTTTATATGACTGTAGGAATGATAAAGCCCGACAGCGGCCGTGTATTTCTAGATCAGGAGGATATTACGGATGATCCGATGTATGTGCGGGCCCGCAAAGGATTGGGATATCTGCCCCAGGAAACATCCATATTCAGGAAGCTGACGGTCAGGCAGAACATTATGGCTATTCTTGAGGTTTTGCCGGGGGAAAAATCCGGCAGGAAAGAATTAACCGATTCGCTTTTGAATGAACTGGGGATAGGGCATCTTGCCCATCAAAAGGCCGGCGTTCTATCCGGTGGAGAGCGACGTCGGCTGGAGATCACACGTGCACTGGCTACCGGGCCGTCATTTATTTTGCTGGACGAACCTTTTGCAGGCATTGATCCTTTGGCGGTAATCGATATAAAAAAAATTATTGCACATTTGAAAAATCGTGGGATAGGTGTCCTGATCTCCGATCATAATGTAAGAGAAACCCTTGAAGCCTGCGACAGGGCATATATATTAAGTGATGGCAAGATCATCGAATCAGGCACGCCTGAGAAAATAGCCGCAAGCGAAATTGCCCGAAGAATATACTTGGGAGACGAGTTTAAACTCTAAATATGGCTTTTGAATTACGACAACAACTGAAATTGACCCAGCAACTGATTATGACCCCTCAGTTGCAGATGGCGATTAAGCTATTGCAATTATCGCGCCTGGAGCTTATGGACGTAATACGCCAGGAAATAGAGGAAAATCCGGCTCTGGAAGAAATGCAGGAGATCCCCGTCGAAGAAAAATCGGTCGAAACCGCCGGTGATGAAAGCGATACTTCCGATTCGTCGGAAATAAAAGAAGTTACCATCGAGGAGAAAATTCAGGATGAAATTGACTGGTCCAACTATCTGGATGAATATAGTTCCGCCGGTAAAACTCATTTTGAATCCGAAAAAAAAGATCGGCCCGGTTTTGAAACATTTCTTGCCAGCCGGACAACCCTCAAGGATCATCTTCTCTGGCAATTTGCCATGACCGGTCCGACCCGGGAGCAGGAAACCATCGGCAGCCTGATTGTCGGCAATCTGGACGAAAAAGGATATCTGGATGCATCGATCGAAGGGATGGCCCGGCGCAGCAATATCGATCCCCAAAAGGTGGCCCGCGTTCTGGCGCTTATGCAGACATTTGACCCCATCGGCATCTGTGCCCGGGATTTAAAAGAATGCCTCCTGATTCAAGTCCGGCATTTTAAGATAGACAACAGCCTCGTCACCGATCTTATCAACCATCATCTCAATCATCTTGAAAATAAAAATTACAAGGCCATCAGTTCGGCTTTAAAGGTGAGCATCGGGGAGATTGTTTCCGCTGTTGAAATTATCAAGAGCCTGGAACCCCGTCCGGGAAGGGAATTCAGCGAAGAGGAACCGGTTTATATCACCCCGGATATTTATGTCTACAAGATTGATGGTGAGTTTGTTATCATGCTCAATGATGACGGAATGCCTAAACTGCGGATCAATAATTTTTACAGGCAGGCCGTCAGGAAGGGCCGGGAGGTCTCGGCGCAGACACAGGAATATATTAAGGAAAAATTTCGTTCGGCAGCATGGCTGATCCGCAGTATCCACCAGCGGCAGAAAACCATTTATAAAGTTATGGAAAGCATATTGCGTTTCCAGAGCGATTTTTTCGAGCATGGCGTAATCCATTTAAAACCGATGGTGCTCAGAGATGTTGCCGACGACATTGAAATGCATGAATCTACCATCAGCCGGGTAACAACCAATAAATACGCTTTTACCCCCCAGGGTATTTTTGAATTGAAATACTTCTTCAATAGTTCTATTAAGCGGGTTTATGGCGATGCCGTTGCATCGGCCAGTGTGCAGGAAAAAATCAGGCAGATTATTGCGGGAGAGAGCCCCAAAAAACCGTACAGCGACAAAAAGATTGAAATGATATTAAAAGAATCCAATATTGATATTGCCAGGCGAACGGTTGCCAAGTATCGGGAAATTATTGGTGTACTCTCTTCAAGCAAGCGTAAGCAGTTTTAAAGGGCGAGTGTGTGGGAGTCGGGCTCCGGGCCAAGCGGGATTTGCGATTTTTTTTAAAGTGGTTTGTCCTGGGCAATTCTTACAAATTTATTACATAAGGAGGTTGTATATGCAGACGGCTGTAACATTCAAGCACCTTGATCCCTCCGAAAATTTGAAGTTATATGTGTGTAACAAGCTCGACCGATTTGACAGATTCCTTGACAACCCGGCGGAAGCCAGTGTCGTTCTTGCGGTGGAGAAATTCAGACATCAGGCTGAAATCAATATCTCCGGAGATCGGCTGAAGATTAACGGTAAGGAAGAAACCGACAATATGTATTCCGCCATTGATATGGTTCTGGACAAGCTTGAAAAACAGATAAAAAAGAGTAAACAGAAAATCAGAGACCGCCGGGGTGCACCCAAAGGCAAGGCCAAGAGATTCAATGCTGCCGGAACGGTTGCTCCGGATGATGAAGGCATGACCCAAATCAGAGTCAAAAATATTGAATTCAAGCCCATGGGTGTTGAAGAGGCGGTTATGCAGATGGAGCTTGTGAACAATGATTTTCTTGTGTTTACAGATGCCCAGACCAATAAGGTGAATGTTCTTTACCACTGCAAAGATGGCCATTACGGCTTAATTCAGCCAAACCGGTAGCAGATGTAAATTCTTTGTCGGATGATTGTCGTGCCGGGTGAATCATTTGTCATGTAACAATACCCGCAAGCCTCTTATGTGTTTGTGATAGTAAGAATTCGTAAAAAAATTACAAAATCAGGGTAACACTTTT
>CAYQNS010000024.1:27151-32976 GCA_964418755.1 uncultured Desulfobacteraceae bacterium | reverse complement strand
CCTATGGTGAGTTGAGATCCTATAATAACATAGCTATATTAAATTAACAATGCCATAATTGTGTCAGTTCTTAAGCATAACCGTTTTCCTTTTCCCACTTGCGAGCAGCATCTTCAGTTGTTCGACGGCCTTCTTGCTTTATATGCCCATTTGGCCATTTCTCTCTATGCTCATTTTCTCGTCTTTCGAGGTCTCCGGTAATGCCACCATAAACAACCTTATTACCAATTTTAAATTTGTATTTGTACGTATCTCGTTTCTCACTCATGATAAAACCTCATAAATCATTTAGACTCCATCTACAACCTTGAGAGCATGGCTATTGACAATACAATCATACTCAATATAGTATCTCAACTTACCATCAAAGGGGTGACTCTCGGCAAGCAGCCACCTTTCTATGTAAAGCCGTTTTGGGGCAATTGAAAGATGTAGCTCTCAAGGCGGCTTTCCATTTTCTTGACTAAATTAAAAGATCATTCGCACACTCGTAATTTATTATTTGACCATCACTTGTTCCATTGTATCCTATTTCTTTATGTGAAAATTTTCTAATTTGGGTCGCGGTGAAATCTTTGAAATGTCTCTTGATATCAACAAGGGTTTCTATTTCATCGTTTGAGAAAACACTTAAATCCGCATCATGTTTGGAAAAATAAAGCTCTCCAGTGTATTTTCCGAAAATTCGCTCTTCGGATATTATTATTTTTTCATGAATTAGAGTGGCAAAAAGTAATTCAAAATTATCAGGTATCGGGCCATGAAGGCCATGGGCGTACTTAGATCCAGTAATGGAAATCGCGTTTTCCTTGTAGTGCTTAAAATCAGTATAAAATAATAGTTTGCATAGTTTTGATTTGTAAACTTTTTCTTTAGTAAAAAACAGAATCGCTTGAGAAAATTTATTGAAATCAAATCTTTTAAATCCACTCGCTAAACTTGGCTGATGGTCGGCTAAACTATTAGAAATAAAGTTTTTAATGGAGCATGAGTCCTTAGTTTGCTTTGCAAGCAACGCAATTAATTTTTCTTTTTTATCATAACCCAAAGAGCTGCTTTGACCTTTAACTAAACTCAACAAGTTTTCAGGCTTTGTAATCAGTTTTAGCATTCTATCGTGTGTTATATCTTGAAGTGCACCATTTTCGTATCTGCTCAGGGTGGCGCCTCCCCAACCGAGCAATCCACCAAGTTCTTTTTGAGTTAGATTATAAGTCCTTCTAAAGTTCACGATATCTTCAGGTTGAATCATATCATGCATTTGACGATATTTTTTATATGCAAATTGTAAATAATCTTTTCCATCATCAGATTTTTCAAATTCTTCATTACACTCTTCGCAAGTGAAGAATCTTACATTGACGGACACCTCATCACCTTTTATTGTGTAGATTTCTTTGACTTCGCGTTGCGAGCATTCAGTAACCTTTTCGCAGTTTGGGCATATACTTTTCATATGTGCCACCCCCCTTTTTTTTCCAGCCATCCAATGATTAAGCTACTTCAATGGATAGCACAAAGTAAACTCAGCCTTATGGAATGAAATGCATTTAGCCAATTTTTCATCCCCAACTTCAGCAACTTTCAGTTTGATATATATTCCATGCGCATCAATGGTTTTTCCAAATTCCCAAATAACTCCATCTCGATCTTTATCTTGTTTAGGACCAGCACAAAAATCTTTAACAGAAAGGCTGAGCAATACCTCCTTACGGTTGTTATTAGTTAATCCGAGATTAATTAATGCATCTCTATTTTTTTTCCGGTTAACGATGTAGAGACCACCCCCTTCAGTAGCGAGTTTTTTAAATTCTTTGAGAAAAATTGCAACCTGCACTTTTATCGGGATTTCCAAAAATCTGTTCCTTGTCCTCTTTCCTGTTATGCCTATGCTAAAATATATCATGTGATAAACCATGTCAATACATTTATCATATGATATATTATGGAGCTAAAAACAAAACTCGAGCCATTTGGTAATGGTAACCAAAAATTGCCCCCTGTGGAGACGTTGGGACGCCCCTTAAATTATAGGTTTTTATTTTATATGCAACATGATACGGTCCTTACATGCCACGTAAAGCCATTATTGATGCTCCTGGCGCCCTTCATCATATTATTGTAAGAGGCAATCGAGCGAAAAAAAATATTTAAAGATGACACCGACAGGATTAATTTCCTGGATCGTCTTGGAAAGGTGCTTTCAGAAACCAGCACTACATGTTTTGCATGAGCTCTGATCCCCAACCACCACCTTTTTACTGCGTACTGGTGCTTGTTCGCTTTCCACTGTTATGCGAAGGCTGCTGACCGGATAGGAACTTTGAGGGAACTTAACGTCCATTTGTAAAGCAGTTGACAACTTAGTATATTCAGTAATTTCAAGCAAATGTCGATGGGTTTGTTTTTTTTAGCCGGTAGCTGATATCTCTACCGATATTTTCGACATCCCTTTCCGGCACATTATATGCTGCAAAAACTGTTCTCCATTCCGAAACAGCCTCATGGACCTCCATAACCACCTCCCGGGTCCGTTGTCGTCGTTTTAACCCGAAATGCCCGGCCTCCTGCAGGAGTGTTTCAAGATCAGGCGGCCTGTTATCGTATCCGATGCGTAGCACATGTTCCCTGTTAAAACCAATGTTCGGCACCAGGTCGAATGCAGGGCTCAGTCCCCAGCCTTCATCATTGTGCAGCATAATGAAATTTTTCAGGTGGTCATCGGTGTTGCCGATCATCACGTTGAACACCATCTGTTTATAAAGTATCTGGAGGTCCTGCCCCGGTTGCGTGGAAACATGCCTGACTACCTCTGCCATGTCCCTGTAGCCGGCATAGTAATATCCATCGGCCTTGAGCAGTGACTGCATGCTGACCAAGTGATTGCGGCCGCCGGCTTCGTTGATATCGAATCGTTTCACCAACAGGCATTTTCTGGAACCCAGCGCTAAAAGCTTGCTATCGGCCGTTTCGATGCCGGCCCTGCGGCCTAACTCCATGGCGGCAGCCTCCAGGCTGACAATGTCCAGATGATCCCCGGCGCTGGAAAATTTTGCCAGGTATGCGCCACTTTTATCCTTGACAAGGGCCTTAGGCCTAGCCCCGCCCGGTGAACTGCCTGCCTGAAACAACAGGGAAAGTTCATCGTCGTCCACAGCTCCGCCCTGTTCAAATTTTTCCGCCAGCAGCGCCAGTTCCTGCAGGTGACGAAGGGGAACCCCGGTCGTTTTCAAGTCCGGCCGACCTTGTTCCATGTAGCTCAAAGCCCCCAATCCTTGATCTCCCAACAAGCGTAACAACTGTGGGATTCGTTGGTCACTGCGGACCAGCCTGTAGCGACGAATCAGGAGCCTGCGGCCCCAATCATCCGGAAGACTGTCTTCAAAAACGCCATGAATTCCGGCATGGGGCCGATCCGCATCAAATATATCCGCAGATAGCGGTAAATGCAGCGGGTCAAGCGGGAAGGCTTTCGGATTCTCCAGATATTCAGGGAGATAGCGAAATTGCCCTTTCAGTGCTCCCCTGGCGTCAGGGTTATCGATCGCCAGTTCTCCGGCATTGACAACCTCCGATGCAGGCAGAGTCAGCCATACCGTGAGCATCATGTCTTTTTCCTTCTCCTTCCTCCGGCACGCTGGCGTTTATTGGTTTTTCTTTTGAATTTTGAAAACAGGTCTTCTTTTGGAGCCAGCAACTCCTGCCAGCCGTCAAGCCTGCCAAGGATGCTGCTTGCCTCCAGCCATTTGCCGATCAGTGTCCGCGGAGAACCCTTTTCCATTTTGCTGTACGACTGGCGGGTTAAGCCAAGCCTTTGTGCAAAGAGTTCCTGACTTTCGTTGCGAGCCAGACGCGCCTCTTTCAACCTTTCGCCAAGCTGTAGCAGTAAAAATTCAATATTATTTTTATTGTTAATCATATTTAACTATATAACATCAAAATGTCTATTATGTAAAGAATTTATTACCAAGTAATTACTTCCCCCATCTTCCTTGTTACGCTTAGATTCTTTAGAGTTTATTGGGGACAGGCAAATATTGCCTGCAAAGACGTCCGTGGTGTTTGTGGGAGGGGGTATGGGGTGGACTTTCTCGTAGTGGCGACCCTGTTCAAGATAGTTGTGTCCGTCAAGGAATAAACAAGGGCATAGCAACAAAAAATAGCATAAAAAAAGGGGGAGAAAAAATTTTACAAACAAAAAGAAAAAGGATTTAACCGAATCCGGCTAAACCCTTAATTTTCAACATGCCGAGGGACAGAATCGAACTGCCGACACGGGGATTTTCAGTCCCCTGCTCTACCGACTGAGCTACCTCGGCTTAATGCAAAAAGCTTTCCCGCTAACGGAAAATGTTTATCTAATTCAAGCCCCGAATTTTGTCAAGCGAATTTTCCCATATCCCCAAAAATAAATTGCATCATCACAGCCGCCGCCAGGGCGGCGGTTTCAGCACGCAGAATCCGTGGTCCCAGCGATGCAGTGATAAAACCGAAGGAACGGGCAGATTCGACTTCCTCGCGGGTAAAACCACCCTCGGGGCCCAGCATGACAAATATTTTCTTGCAGGATTGATCGGCAAGGGCAGGCCCGGCTGAAACAGTCTCAGGGATCTGATCTTCCCAGAATAATATTTTCAAATCACTGCCACGGGCCAGAGAAAGCACATCCTTAAATGCCACCGGTTTCATGATCTCGGGCATGCGATTGCGGCCGCACTGTTTAAGGGCTTCGATGACAATTTTTTTCCACCGGGCCGTACGGGCCGCCAAGCGTCGGGAGTCGGGCCTGGGGACCGATCTGGCCGCAAAAAAAGGTGCCCAGCGCGAAACACCAAGTTCTGTGAGACGACGGACCAATTCATCCATTTTTTTATCTTTCAACATCCCGGGAGCAATCGTTATCTCAACATGAGATTCGGCTTCACCAATACGTTTCCCGAGGATCTGAAGAACAACGGTGCCGGAAAGAAAGCCTGTGATACGGGCTGTGTATTCCATTCCGGTGCCGTCGATAATCTCTACGGTATCGCCGGCCTTTAATCGCAAAACGGTTTTTATGTGACGTGCGTCAGGCCCGCTGATGACCGCCTGAGAGCCGATAAGATCGGCAGGTTCAATAAAAAATCGACGCATGGACACCTTCTTTGTAATCATTCGCGATTGACAGTTATCGTTTCGCGGTTGAAAAAACCAAGGAATTGAAATTACAAAACAAACGATTAATAATCAACAGCTAATTAAAAATTATGAATATCGCGCCTGCCAAAAACGATCCTGAAACCTGAACGCTGAAGAGCTTGCACTCGACCTCCGATCCTGGAACGTTGAACCGCCATCCCCTTTTTACTGCATTTTCCCGTTGGCACCGGCTTGTTGCGCAGGCCTGAAACGGCTATATTCAAAGTGGCAAAAATGTTGACACGAGATATGTCGTGTGATAATTTTTAAAAAATTATAGGGGACTGTTTGATTTCTGAAATAATCGGAAAATTCTGAATTTTGGAGTCCATTAAGCCGGATAGTACCGGACATAACCGTTCGGCACGGCAAGGAGATGTGAGGCAAAAATGACAGAAAAAAACCAGTTTAATCAGTCATCTGAAGGTAGCAACAAATCCGACGGCACTAAAACCGGTGCACCGGAGACGATTTTGAAAAAACCATTGGGTGTAGAAGAGATTATCGACATGACGGAATTTGTTGCCGAAGAATCAGAACCCGACGAAGAGATCATTGATCTTCTTGAAGAAACCAGGCCGGATTCCGGGGCGGAAGATGACATTATCGATCTGGATGAAGTTGCTGCCGAAGAATCAATGCCCGAC
>CAYQNS010000024.1:0-27051 GCA_964418755.1 uncultured Desulfobacteraceae bacterium | reverse complement strand
TGAGGAAACCATTCCGGATTCCGGGGTGGAAGATGACATTATCGATCTGGATGAAGTTGCTGCCGAAGAATCAATGCCCGACGAAGGAATCATCGATCTTCTTGAGGAAACCATTCCGGATTCCGGGGTGGAAGATGACATTATCGATCTGGATGAAATTGCCGCCGGGAAGCCTGAGCCCGAAGACGACTTTGCCGGATTTTTTGAAGAAAAAGAAGCAGGGGCTGATTCGGAACTTGGTATGGAAGACGGCATAATTGACCTGACGGACGCTATGGTCGATGAAACCGAAAAAGATGACGAAATCATTGATCTTCTGGATGAAACGATAACCGGCTCCGATATCGGCGAAGTAACAGATGATTTTAACGAACGGAATATGGTGCCTGATGCCCAGAAGTCCAGTAGTCCTGATAGTGATTTTGTGGATGCACTGGGGATTGATTTGTCTTCCGCTTCCGAAGGAAACACCGCCCCCCCTGATACTGATTTGAGAAATGGGGAAGCCATAGAAGAACTCGGCATTGCCATGGACCCGGAAGACACCTCGTTGCAATCCGGAATTTTGGATACGGGTGCTGCGCAGGACAATATTTACAAGACACAAACTGAGAAAGTAACACCTCCGGATCTTTCAGGGATACCAGCCGATCAACTGGAAGAAATCTTGAAACGAATCGTGGATGAGATGTTTTCCGAAAAGATCGAGCAAATGCTGGCAACATTCATTGAAAAAGCCGTGGCCCGGGAGATAGAAAGGTTAAAGGAAATATTGATAGAAAAGTCTTCCGACACGTAAAAAACTGCCGACAATACGAGTTGAGCCGCGAACTTTATCGCGAGGAATCGGGGATTAACAATTAATCCCCGATTTAAATTTATCAAGGAGTAAAACCATATGAGTTCTGATTTAATTGACAAAAGTTATGAACCCCACGAGGTGGAAAAACGCTGGTATGATTTTTGGGAAAAGAATCAATTATTTGCGGCGGATGAAAAAAACAGCACGGCCAGGTCCTATTCCATAGTGATTCCGCCACCGAATGTAACCGGTGTGCTGCACATGGGACATGCCTTGAATATTACCATGCAGGATATCCTTTGCCGTTATCGAAAACTGCGCGGTGATAATGTATTATGGATGCCGGGTACCGATCATGCCGGCATTGCCACACAAAATGTCGTTGAGCGCAAACTTGCCGCAGACGGGCTGGACCGCCATCAGCTCGGCAGAGAAAAATTCATTGAAGAAGTATGGAAATGGCGCAAGGAATACGGCGGCGCAATTATCAACCAGCTCAAGCGTCTGGGTGCATCCTGCGACTGGCAGCGGGAACGGTTTACTATGGACGAGGGCCTTTCACGGGCGGTCCGCAAGGTCTTTGTAAAGCTTTATGATGACGGCCTCATTTATCGCGGCAATTATATTACCAACTGGTGTCCGCGCTGCCATACGGCCCTGGCGGACCTTGAAGTGGAACATGAGGAGATCGAAGGCCACCTGTATCATATCCGCTACCCTTTTGCCGATGGTAACGGTCATGTTATCATTGCCACCACCCGACCCGAGACCATGCTGGGAGATACTGCAGTGGCAGTCCATCCGGACGATGAGCGGTATCAGAATATCGGTGATCGTCAAATCATGCTGCCGCTGGTCAACAAAAAAATCCCCGTCATTTTTGATAAATATGTGGACGTCTCTTTTGGCACCGGTGCACTCAAGGTAACACCTGCCCATGACCCCAATGACTTTGAAATCGCTACCCGTCATAAACTGGCCGGCGTGAAGGTGATCGGCGACGACGGCACCATGACCGAAGCAGCCGGCAAATTTGTCGGACTTGACCGTTTCGAGTGCCGCAAAGCCGTGGTTAAAGAGCTTGAATCCAACGGATTTCTTGAAAAAGTGAAACCCTATCTGCACGGTGTGGGCCATTGCTACCGCTGCAAGACCGTGGTTGAACCCAATTTGTCCAGGCAGTGGTTTGTAAGCGCCAAACCCCTGGCCGAAAAAGCCATTGCGGCAGTGAAAAATGGAGACACCCGGATTATTCCCGAAATCTGGACCAAAACCTATTATGACTGGATGAACAACATCCGCGACTGGTGCATTTCCCGTCAGATATGGTGGGGGCATCAAATTCCGGCCTGGACCTGCAGCCAGTGCGGCCGGATTACCGTGGCCATGGAAGCCCCGGGAAAATGCCCCGATTGCCAAAGCACGGATTTGATTCAAGAAACAGATGTTCTGGACACCTGGTTCAGCTCGGCTCTGTGGCCTTTTTCCACCATGGGATGGCCGGATGACACCCCTGAATTGAAACTGTTCTACCCCACTTCCGTCCTTATCACCGGCTTTGATATTCTCTTTTTCTGGGTGGCCCGCATGATGATGATGGGCATCCATTTTATGGAAGAGGTGCCCTTTAAGGATGTCTATGTCCATGCCCTTGTGCGGGACGAAGAGGGCAAGAAAATGAGCAAATCCACGGGCAATGTGATTGATCCTCTGAACGTCATTGATACCTATGGCACGGATGCCTTCCGTTTCACCCTGGCGGTTTTTGCTGCCCAGGGACGGGATATCCGCATGTCTGAAAAACGAGTGGAAGGCTACCGCCATTTTATCAACAAGCTCTGGAACGCGGCCCGTTTTGCATTAATGCACATCAGTGAAGAATTGGATGATGTCAAATCGGAACATCTGTCACTTGCGGATCGCTGGATACTGTCCCGGCTTACCCGTGTAACCCGGACTCTCGCTGAAGCCCTGGACGGGTACCGGTTCAACGATGCCGCCGGGGCTCTCTATCATTTTGTATGGCACGAGTTCTGTGACTGGTACCTTGAGGCCATCAAGCCGGCCCTGTACGGCAAGGAGGGTGAAGAAAGACTGGGTGCCACCAGAAGCGTGCTCAGGCATGTTTTAAAAAATACACTGATTTTACTGCATCCGTTTGTGCCTTTTGTTACAGAGGAGATCTGGCACAAACTGCCCCACACACGGGGATCGATCATGACGGCAGCCTTTCCCCTCGATATTTCTGAAGAACTGCTGCCCGGAGAAGACGCCGAAGCAGAGGCTCAGATGGAACTTATTTCCGGGATGATTACCGGGATCAGAAATATCAGGGGAGAGATGGGTATCGCGCCCTCTCTGGCCTTGGATGTTACCATGCAGTCTGTTGATGACAATATCCGTAATTCAGCAGTTGACAATCAGAATCTGCTGATCAACCTGGCCCGGCTGAAATCCTTTACGGCCGAAAAACCGGGTTCAAGGCCCAAAGCCGCGGCAACGGCAATCGTTGCCAATGCAACGCTCTTTGTCAGCCTGGAGGGAATTATCGATTTTGCGAAAGAGGCCGGCCGGCTTGAAAAAGAGATGCAGAAAATAGACATCGAATTAGGTAAAATTTCGAAAAAACTAAACAATGACGATTTTTTAAGCAAGGCCCCGGACCAGGTTGTTGCCAAGGTCAGGGAAAAATACGATGTCCTGGTGGAAAAACAGGATAAACTCAAACTCAACCTGAATCGAATCAGGGAGTTTGAAGGGAAAAAATAGAGAACCGACAACCGCTCATGCTGCTTGAGCAATACAAAAAAAAGAATTAAAACCCATGTATTCTACAAAACATCTTATCGACACGGCATTACAGGAAGATATCGGCTCCGGCGACATCACCACGGAGAACCTTGTGGATGAAACTCTTGCTGGTTCCGGTATAATCGTTGCCAAAGAACCCATGGTGATTGCCGGGCTTGACATTGCCCGTACGGTTTTCAGGCGCCTGGATTCAAATATTGCGTTTACATCCGATTTCAGTGACGGTGACAACATCAAAACAGGTGCCACCGTCCTGGCCATGCAGGGCAGATTGCGTCCACTGCTCATGGGGGAACGGACCGCATTGAATTTTCTTCAGCATCTTTCCGGCATCGCCACCACGGTTCGAAGTTATGTAAAACAGGTCGAGCATAAAAACGTGCGGCTGGTGGACACACGAAAAACAACGCCCTGCTGGCGTGTTCTGGAAAAATATGCAGTGCGTGTAGGAGGTGCTTATAATCATCGCATGGGGCTGTATGACGGTGTTTTAATCAAGGATAATCATATTGCTGCCTGCGGGGGCATTGCCCAAGCCATCCATACGGTCCGCGACAGGATTTCTCATCTCGTAAAAATTGAGGTGGAAGTGGTCGATATTCAGGGTGCTGAAGAAGCCATCACAGCCGGCGCGGACGTGATCATGCTGGATAATATGGATACGGATCAGACACGACAGGCGGTTAAAGTCATTAACGGCCGGGCCATTGTCGAAGTCTCCGGCAACGTTACCCAAAAAAACCTGGCCGTCCTTGCCGATACCGGTGTCGACGTTATTTCAGTAGGGGCATTGACCCATTCGGCCGGGAGCGTGGATCTGAGCATGCGAATAAGTTAACCCAAACAACCCACAGCCGCTTATGCTGCCCATCCGTAATACAATATCATCCAAAAACTACCCGGTGGTCAACACGCTGATCATTGCAGCCAATGTTGCTGTTTATCTGATGCAACAGACTTATGGTGCGGACCTTGACCGTTTTGTTTATACTTACGGGCTTGTTCCGGCCCGCTACAGCATCCCTCAGATCGCTGCCTATTTTACCATCGGCCAGCAGTTTTTTTCTCTTGTCTCGTTTATGTTTCTCCATGGCGGTTTCTGGCATCTGCTGGGCAATATGTGGTCACTTTACATCTTCGGCGATAATGTGGAAGATCGTCTTGGGCCTTTACGCTATCTTTTATTCTATCTGCTCTGCGGTCTGGCCTCCGGCCTGTCCCATCTGATGCTGAACCTGCACTCCAAGGCCCCAACCATTGGTGCCAGCGGTGCCATTGCCGGGGTAATGGGCGCCTACTTCATTCTTTATCCCAGGTCAAAAATACTTACATTAATTCCCATCATTATCATTCCCTGGTTTATTGAAATCCCGGCATTCTTTTTTCTGGGGCTATGGTTCGTGATGCAGTTTATCAATGCTGCCGGCAGCCATCTGCACGGCGGCGGAATTGCCTGGTGGGCTCATATCGGCGGGTTTGTGTTCGGTATTCTTTTTCTGCGTCTGATGGAAAAAATTCCGAACAGCGGTGCCACACACAGAGTGCAAAAAGTAACGGCCAGGCACGGAACGTATCGACTGCAGGTAATTCGTCCGGCCGGGGGCGGAGACAGCCCTCATCTTCATGCTACCCTGAACATCAGTGCGCAGGAGGCCATTAAAGGGACCCGTAAACTGGTGAATATTCCCTGGGGATTCCAGAAACGGCTGTTTAATGTGATTGTGCCGTCTAAGATGCGCGATGGAAGCATACTACGGCTCAAGGGGATGGGAAAACAGATGCCTGACGGCCAACGCGGAGACCTGCTTTTGAAAGTAATGATACGACATTGACGAAAACAACACCGGGTTCCCGATTCTAAACAAACAAGCTGGAAACTCTGTTGCGTCCCGCATCTTTGGAGGTATACATGGCCTTGTCGGCGCGCTTGATAAAATGAACCAGCTCTTCTTTTAAAATATATTCGGTAACGCCGATGCTGATGGTTACTGCGGTCGTCACCTCCGGCTTGGGCAGCATCTTTTCATCGGACACCGAACGCCTGATTCTGTCAGCAACGGTTACGGCTTCCCGGCCGCTGGTTTCCGGGAGAATGATCGTAAATTCCTCCCCGCCGTACCGGTAAGCAGAGTCCATCATTCGCAGGCAACTCTTTATTTTTTCCCCAATCTTAATCAGAACCTTATCGCCTTCCAGATGGCCGTAGGCGTCATTATAGTCTTTGAAATGATCAATATCCAGCAGCAGAAGCGCCAGGGGATGTTTGTATCGATTGGACCGGTCCACCTCTATTTTAAGCTGGTTATAAAAATGCCTGGAATTGAATAATTTCGTGAGCCCGTCGGTTATGGCCAGTTTTTGCATCTTTTCCAGCATGTGATCCCGTTCCAGGGTGAGATGACGTTCTTTAAGGACTCTTTTCAGTCGAAGAAGCAGTTCTTCGAAGCGAACCGGCTTGAATACCAGATCGCTGGCCCCCTTGGTAATGGCTTCTTCATAGGAATAATCGCCGCTGTATCCGGTCATCACAATCACATCGGCGTCATAGTCTTTGATGATCATATCGGTCAGTTCCAGACCGTCCATACCACCGAGCATAATGTCGGTAATAACAACTTGAATCACATTCGATCTTAAAATTTCAAGGGCATCTTCAGCATTGGCGGCCGAAAGCGTATGATAACCCGAGATTTCAATAAATTCACCCATGGAATCCCGGATGGCATCATCATCATCGACAATTAGAATTTTAATATCCATTTTAGATTGTGAGATCATATTTTTTATAAATGAAGGCCTTCCAATTCCTGTGTAAAAAGATTGTAGCATAACCATAAAGAAATAAAGTGTCAACCGGCTTTTACCGGCAAAGCATGGCAAAGGAATGTATCTTTTAAAAAAACATCAGTGCCGCATTTGTTCGAGCCCATATTGTTCTTTCTCTTTTTGATGCTATTGAGTATATCTATTCTCGCTGGAAGGATAAAACCGCTCAGGATCGCTAGGACATAAATCGAAGATTATTTAAAAGCAATTAAAATAAAGAGGTCATATGAACAACACACCAAAAACAATACCACTGAGTGACTATCGCCCCTCTAATTACCTTATTGACACTACCACCCTTGATTTTTATCTGACACCTTCAAAAACAACGGTAATCTGCACCCTGTTGATGCATCCGAACGTAGATGTAAACGCTGATGCCGCTGCACCTCTTGTATTGGATGGCGAGGAACTGACCTTAAAATCCATCCGTTTGAATAATATCCTGCTCACGGGTAACGATTACCGGCTATCGGACCATACACTCACCATCTTCCATATTACGCCGGATGATCAGGGGCTATTTACCCTGAAGACTGAAGTAGAGATTGTACCGGAAGCCAACACCTCCCTGTCCGGTCTGTACACGTCCAACAATATGTTCTGCACCCAGTGCGAGGCCCAGGGGTTTCGCCGCATCACCTACTACCTGGACCGTCCGGATGTAATGAGCCGCTTTTTTGTGTATATGGAAGCGGATCCGGCCGCCTTTCCGGTGCTTCTGTCCAACGGCAACAATATGGGTGCCGGGGCTTTGGACAACGGACGCCACTGGGCCCGGTGGGAAGATCCGCATCCCAAGCCGTGCTATCTGTTTGCCCTGGTGGCGGGCGATCTGGCCTGCCGGGAAGACTGTTTTACCACCATGGGCAACAAGACGGTTACCCTTCGGATCTATGTGGAAAAATCGGATCTGGACAAGGTGGACCATGCCATGGCCTCGCTGAAACAGGCCTTTGCCTGGGATGAAAAAGTGTATGGCCGCGAGTATGACCTGGATCTTTTCAACATTGTTGCGGTCAGCCATTTCAACATGGGGGCCATGGAGAACAAGAGCCTGAACATTTTCAATACCTCCGTAATCCTGGCCAATCCGCTGACGGCCACTGATACGGCCCACGACCGGGTCCGCGATGTCATTGCCCACGAATATTTTCACAACTGGTCCGGCAACCGGGTCACCTGCCGGGACTGGCACCAGTTAAGCCTGAAAGAGGGCTTTACCGTGTACCGGGATGCGTCTTTCAGTGCCGATCACTCAAGCCCAGTGGTCAAACGGATTGAAGACGCAGACTATATGCAAACGCACCAATTCAAGGAGGATGCCGGGCCCACGGCCCATGCGGTGTTGCCTGCAACCGTGCAGGCCTTTGATAATTTTTACACGCTTACCATTTACGAAAAAGGGGCGGAGATTATCGGCATGTACCGAACTCTCCTGGGCGATGAAAATTTTTTCAAAGGCACGGACCTGTACTTTGCGCGTCATGACGGCCAGGCCGTGACCATTGAGGCCTTTGCCCGGGCCATGGAAGATACGAGCGGAAAGAATCTTTCCCAATTTCGCCGCTGGTATCATCAGGCGGGAACCCCCCATGTGGCCCTGCGCGGTCATTATAACCCAAAGGCCCGAACCTTTGCCCTCACGGCCCGGCAGACCTGCCGCCCCACCCCGGAAACCCAAACAAAGCAGCCGTTTCTAATTCCTATGCGCATGGGGCTTTTAGATGATAAAGGCCGGGACATCCCGCTTTCCAGGGGCAATAGCGGTGTAATAGAAATCACCCGGACCGAGCAGACCTTTGTCTTTGAGCAGGTACCATGTCAACCAAGACCCTCTCTTTTCCGCCATTTCAGTGCACCGGTCACCTGGGACTACCCCTATACAAACGAGGATCTGCTCTTTCTGATGAAGCACGACAAGGACGGATTCAACCGCTGGGATGCCTGTCGGAAACTGGCCGAGCCCATGCTGCTGGAGATGATCGCCGGCAGGCAAACGGACCTGGACAACGCTTTAATCGAGGCCTTTCGAGGACTCCTGACAGGCAACGAACCGGACAAAGCCCTGGTGGCACGAATGCTGACCCTGCCCACGGAAGCCTATCTTTCCCAGCGCGTGGACATGATTGATCCGGATGCCATCCATGAAACCGTGAAAAAGGCGCGATGCTTCGTGGCCGCAAGGCTGAAAAATGAGCTGTGTGCCGCATATACTGCCAACAGCCCTGGTAAACCCTATGACTTGAGTATCGAAAGCAGGGCCCGGCGCAGCCTGCGCAATGTATGCCTGGAATACCTGTGTGCGATGGAGGAAAAGGAGTATATCGCCCTGGCCCGGTCCCAGTATGATTCAGCGGACAACATGACGGAAAAGCTGGCGGCTTTCAGAGTTCTGGCCCACAGCAGGCATGAAACCGCCCGCCGGGCGGCCATTGCCGATTTTTACGGTGCCTACAAGAAAAATCAACTTGTGGTGGACATGTGGTTCGGCATCCAGGCCTCATCTCCCATAGAGAGAACTCTGAATGTGGTCAAAGGCCTGCTTTCACACGAAGCCTTTGACGCGAAAAGCCCCAACGACATCCGGGCCGTGGTGGCGACATTTGCAGCCAATGCCCGTCATTTTCACAATCAAGACGGCCTTGGCTATGCCTTTGTGACCGGCTATATTATCAAACTGCACCAGATCAACGCCCAGATGGCGGCCCGTCTGGTATCCCCCTTTGCCCAGTGGCAAAAATACGACGACCACCGTCGGAAACTCATGAAAAATCAATTGAAACGAATCATGGCCGTCAAGGGGCTTTCCACCAACGTGCATGAACAGGTCTCCAGGTGCCTGGGGGAGGGGAATTAATCCTCTGTCAACCGTTTTAGTGAATAAACGCCATCCAGACCGGCAATTGCTTTGGGAATCTTCTCTCTTTTGGACATAAATACATCCTTAAACTCCTGGTAATGAGCGGAAACAAACTCTCTGGAGCCGATGATCCCGGAATCTGTAAAATAACGGGTACGATGCAGGAATCGATATTTTCTATCAATTTTATTTTTTTTCTTTTGCTTTTTAGAGACTATTTTTTTATCCATAATTTTAGATTGTTGCTGGTCATTAGGACAAATAGCCCCTGTTGCGTAAACATATTTCCGATATAGCCGAATCCTCTCTTTTTCGCTCTTAACGGTAAATTCCTTCAACCCGAAATCAGTGGAAAGAAAGCCATCCTTATTACCCGTCTGCACATGATAACCAAGTGAATTCCATCTGTACTCTTCAGGACGCTCCACTATCTCGGCGCGTATGGGATTCAAGTCTATATAGGCCAGGCAGTTTATGAGCGTCTCTCCGTTTTCTACGATGACGCTTTTAAACCGATCCGACCAGAAAAACCCCCTTCGGTTATGGATTTTATTATAATATCTTGAAAATGTTTGCTTTATCTCTTTTAGAAATTGTGAAATACTGCTCCACTTTTGCCTGAGCAGTGGTATCTGGTCGTCTTCCGGTTGCTCATCCGTTCCATAATACCGCTCATACCTCGATTTAATATCTTCATCCGAATACTCTTTTCCGGGAATTATCTTCACTAAAATGTGGAAATGATTCCCCATCAGACAAAAACCGAAAACCTCTGTGAAATAAATTTCATTCAACTGTTTGATCAATTTTAACAGATAGTCTTTTTCTACATCGCCGATCACAAAACCATCCAGAACCGTCCGCGATACCAAATGATATATAGCCGGTTCACCTTTGACGATCATTCTGGCTATTCTGGGCATTTTATCCCCCTGCTTGTGCAATTATTTTTGATCATAACATCTATAATCCTGTAAAACAGGGGCTGTCAAGCGTTATTCGCCTGTCCCTATTCTCTGGGAAAAAATAAAACCACGGAACAAACTGAATACACAGAAATATTTTTTGTTTAAAAATGACGAAAATTACATCAAAGGCACAACAATCCGCACTATTCACTTTCATCAAACCCCGGACATCCGGTCATAACGGCATGCTTGCGGCTTACCGGATACTGGCGGCAAATAGTCGGCTTGACATCGTGAATTCGACATATCCAGCGATTCTCAGCGGGTATTTTCTCTAAAAAAGGACAGGTCTCTGCCGGTTGATTTTTGCCGGGAATCATCCAGATCCGGTAGGCTGTTTTACGGCCCGGCCGCGGATAAACGCCCACCCGTTCAAGAATGTCGGCGCGGCCCAGGGCCTGCCATTTTTCAACATCCTGCAAGGTCACCGTATCATGATAATCAAGAGACATACAACACCTGCCGCACTGGCGGCAGACATAGGATTCCATACCTGTTTCGATGCGCACTCCACAGCCCCCGGTCTTCGGGTCCACTACGGGAAAAACGCGGGTCTGAAACACCCTGGCGCAAATCGCTGTCAGCAATTCAGGGTTTAAATTCATTGCGATAAGGGATTCACACAAATATTCGGCCAGCTTTGCCCCGTCCATCCATCGCATGTTCTCATCCTTGCCCCTGCTGATCCAGGTACCGTTTTTTTGTATATCCCTCCGCACAACAATATCGCCGTTGAAAAGGAGCCTGATAATTCCACAAAAAAGCAGGATCTGAGGGTCATATTGCCTGAAATCGCAGCATATCGCATCCACGGCCTGTTCAGTGGTTAAAAAAATACTCTGTTTTGCCACCATGAAAACCTCCGGAAGGGCTTGTTGATCATAAAAAAAACCAATCCGGATAAACCGGGATAAAAAAAACCTCACCAGACACAAAGATTTTTGAACAAATCCATCTCATTGTTGTTTTTTGCGAGCTTTGCGATTTTACGTAAGCAAAATATAGCATCTTCTCCCTTTGGACTTCGGCTTCAAGTAACGCATCCGCCTTCAAAATTGCGTGGTAGACGGATTGAAATGGTACAACCCGGCCCGGCATTGTTGGCGGCAGAGACCGTGCCGCCCATGGCGGCAACAAATTTTTTCACCAGGGCCAGCCCAATGCCGGTACCGCCGGTACTGCGGGTGAGGGCCCCCTCCACGCGGTAAAAATCATCAAACACCTTTTTCAGAGCATGCCGGGGAATCCCCGGCCCCCTGTCACTGACGCGGATCACGACATTTTTGGCTTCTTCCCGGACGGCTATAAAAATTTCCCGGCAATCGGCGTTTTTCCCGAATTTCAGACTGTTTTCAATCAGGTTGATCAATACCTGAATCATAACTTCGGCGTCATAGGCAAAGGGCGCCATATCCGCCAGTTCGGTCTTCAGCACAAACCCTTCCTGACGGATATTTTCCTGCATGACCGCTTCGACCTTTTCAATCACATCCTCAAACCTGCCGGTAGAAAACGTAAGGGGCCGCTGCTTTTTCTCCAGCCTGGAAATTTCCATTACATTGTTTATCAGACGGGAAAGACGGGCACTTTCAGAGCCGAGAATACGAAAATACGCCTGTTCTCTTTCAGGGCTGCGGGCAATGCCCTGCTCCAGCATTTCGATATACATGCGGATGTTGGTCAGCGGTGTCTTGAGTTCATGGCTTACCGAGGATACAAACTCAGAGCGCCGCCGGGAGAGTTCCACCTCTGCCCGGGCGCTGCGGTAGATGGCCGCCAGTCCTATCATCAGCACCGCGCCAAAAAGAATCATCATCATGTTTAAAGTACTGCGGCCGGCTGCCCGGGGGATTTCCCGGCAGGTCAACACCGCCTTCAGGAATCCAAAGGGTGCCGGAAATTGTCTTTCCAGCCGAAATTTGGGATGGACCGCTGAAGCCCCGTTGAAAAGCGCATGGACAGTCCGTTTCCGGTCCATCACGGCAAGATTCAGGCCCGCATAGTCTACCATGGGCTGATCCATGAAATGATGTGCTGCAAGATGATCGAGAAAAGCCCGTATCTGAAGGATAAATCCCTGTCGAAAGATCTGTTGCCGGATCATGATGCGCCGGAAAATAAAAATCTGCTCATCATTTAAAATAACCGCCTGCAAGGGAGCGATTTCCACCCGGTAGCGATGGGGCAGCCCATCGGCCCGGGCATCCGGCTGACTTTCAAAATCCAGCGCCTGCATTTCAGTCTCTATTCCGTCCCTGTCGAAAACGGCATCCGACGACCGCCGTGCAGCAAAAAGCGTTCTTTCTTCCCGGGCAGCAGCTTGCCGGCTATCCTTGGAAAAACCACCTTCTTTCAGTGCTTCCGATTTTTCCTGGACAATTTTCACACCTGGTGCCACCGGGGATTCTACCGGTCTTTTTTTATCAATCGCCTGTTTGTCCTTCCCCGCAATCTGCAGGGCCTGGCCTGCGGTAATTTCCTCAATTCGTTTCTCCTTTTGCCCCAGAGATTTGGCGGATCGCATTGTACGGGGCAGATTCAGGTATTGTTCCGCAAACCCCTTTGATTTGCTCTCCATTTTTTCCGGAACCGACGGTGCCGGCGCAGCCGGTTTCATGCCGGCACCGGTAAACCGCCGGCGGTTGAACACCCGGTTGGACTCTTTCAGCGCTACAACCCGATCTGCCCGGTCATGGGGGATATTTCCCCCCTCTTTCACCAGGGGCGTATGAAACGAACCATCCGGGTTGTTTTGAATATAGCCGAGAATATACTCCGGCATGGATATCCGGGCAAGGGGGGAGCGCTTTGACTGATCCGCATCTGGATTTGAACCGGGCCGAATCATGGCGTAATTATATTCATCGACGGAACGTGCTTCTTCCCGGACCACAATATCCGACAGTTCATTTTCGATTTCATCCAACAACCGGCCGGCAAAGTAGTTCAGTTTGGCAATCTCCTCCCGGGCCAGTCCGGTGTAAGTCCGCAGGATCATATAAGCCAGCGGGACAGAAAGCGCCACACAGAAGATAATGATAAGCAGACGCAGTCTTTTCATGCTCCAGGTTCCAGTCGGTATCCCTCCCCCCGGATGGTAAGGATAAAGGGGATATCGCCGATAAGAGATGCGATCTTCTTGCGCAGTTTCAGGATATGGATATCAACGGTACGGGTTTCAATCCCCGCATCACTGTAATGCCATACCTTTGTGAGCAGTTCATGCTTGGGTACGATCCGGTCCTGGTGTTGGTACAGATAGGCGATAATATCCATCTCTCTGCGGGTCAAGGCCATGCTCTTTTCATTGCAGGATACCTGGAGTGTTTTTCCGTTAAAAATCATACCGCGGCAGGATATCTCCACGTCCCCCGGATTTTTACCCATACGGCGAAGGAGAGCCTCGATCCTGACCATCAATTCCTGCAGAGAAAAGGGTTTACTGACATAATCATCGGCCCCGGCCCTGAAGCCGGTGACGATATCCTCTTCCGCTCCCTTGGCCGTGAGCATGATGATTCCCTGGTTTGGCTTTTTACGGCGAATTTTGCGGCAGATGGAAAAACCGTCCATTGTCGGCAGCATGACATCCAGGAGAATCAGGTCATACGGCTCCCTGAGCCCTTTTTTCAAGCCTTCCCCCCCGTCTTCCACGCCAACGGCCTGATACCCGTTAAAAATCATGACATCCAGCAGGCCATTTAAAATGGCAGGGTCATCTTCGACAATGAGAACAACGGCCTTGGGATTTTTCATCTGTTTTTCTCCCGAATTTGAACTTGTAGCAAATATCGGACAAAATCGTCTCTCGCAGATGGACCTCACTCTATACCAGGACGGCTGAATTTCAAAGTAAAAGTTATGCAAAAAAATGCCCGATATCGAACCCCTCGCGCATATGGCTGTCTGCTAAAAAAATTCCACCCATTTTCGGATGGCATCCAGATAGATAAATGTTTCTGAAGACAATATCCCGCCGATCTGATTGAGATCTTCCATTAAAAAAGATCGCAGTTCTTCGCGGGAATGGAACAAAACTTCCGCTATAAGATCGTGACGCCCGGTGGAATTAATCACGGATTTGACACCACTCAAGCAGGCGATCTTTTCCATAATCTGGCGATGATCCCTTTTTTCCAGGCTCATTCCCACCAGCGCAACGATGCTGTTTTCAAAATAGAGTGGGTTCACCAGAGCCGTGATTTTAAGCAGGCCCACGGCGATCATCTTTCCTACCCTCAACCGGATGGTGCCGTCGGAAAGATCCAGCTTCCTGGCAATATTCTTGAATGATTCCCTGCCGTTTTTTTGAAGCTCGGCAATAATTTTCCGGTCAATATCATCGGGCAAATATTTTGGTGATTTGGCCATAGAGTATGAACCTCCCATGCTGTTTTTACGGATTTACTATTCCCATTAATCCAAATCTTCTAAATTTGTTTGAAAGCAGACCGATTTTGCGGCAATATTTGATCGCAGATAAAAGTTGCTCCTTGCCGTTGGCAATAGGACAATGAACAAACGGCTAAATGCGAATTTCTGAGGGCTGTCCATTTTTGGTGCTATCCTGAGTCATCTAAAGGCGTACAGCCATTATTGTACGATCAAATAGCAAAGTCTGTAACTGATATTTAATTTCGGCCGGCAGGGATGTCAACAATTAAAAAGAGATAAAATTAAAATTTCGTAAAAATAAGCCTTGCTTTTTTCGTAAAACAAATTTATTTTAAAAAAAATAGATGATTCCCCAAAATACACTCTGCATATATCGACATATACCAGGTTGGCTTTAAGATTTGCTCGGGTATTATGTATGGTCCCAGCTTTTTAACTATACAGTACGATTGCCGCAAGGCCGAAGGCGAGATAAAATTCTTGCGATGGCTTTATTTTTAATTCAAAGAGAAAGGAGATCAAAATGCACAAAAAAACGTTCGCTAAAAATGTTGTTTTTGTTGTTTCCATGATTTTTCTTCTATCCCTGGTTCTCAGCTCATCGGTAACGGCATCACAGTGGCCCACTGTAGCAGAGCCCCGGAGCATCAAAACAGAATTTCCACAGCAACTAGAGTTAGGCGAGTATGAAAAACAGCTTGGCAAAGAGCTGGCTTTCAAAGAAAACCCGATGTTCTCGGAAAAGGTAAAAAAGGGTGAATTGCCGGCAGTTGAAAAACGTTTGCCGGAAGAGCCCCTTGTGGTGATGCCCTATAAGGAAATCGGTAAATACGGGGGCAAACTCCGGGGAATATGCATTGCCTATGAGTCGGGAACTTCCGAGGTATTGGCCTGGCGTCACGCCAACATCGTACGCTTCAGTGATGACGTTAGTACCATCGTCCCGAACGTGGCCAAGGCATGGAAATGGAACGATAATTATACCGAAATTACCTTCACTTTGCGTAAAGGTCATCGCTGGTCCGACGGCACGCCGTTTACGACCGATGATGTGATCTTTTATATGAACGACATCATCTTGAACAAAGAGATCCACAAGGCCACGCCGTCCCCGTGGGGACCCATGGGGGCCAGTGTCGAAAAAATCGATGAGGTTACGGTCAAATTCAAGTTTAAAAAGCCGTTTACGGGTTTGCTTTATTATCTCGGAGGTGGTGGGTCTTATTTTGATCTTTGGGCGCCCAAGCATTTTCTCAAGCAGTACCATATCAAGTACAACCCCAAAGCCAATGAGGAAGCCAAAAAGAACGGCTACGACAACTGGGTACAGCAGTTTGGTGTCTACTGGAACAAATGGAAGGATGCTGTTATCGCCAGCCCTCACGGGTTGAAGGTGCCCACCCTTGAAAGCCATATCATGACGAAGATCAGCACCCAACGCCGTGTCTTTGTCGCCAACCCCTATTACTTCAAGATAGATACGGCCGGCAACCAGTTGCCTTACATTGATACCCATCATGAACGCTTTCTCGAAAAGCAGCTGTGGCCGCTTGAGATTATGAACGGCAACGTCGATCAGAAATCCCAGAATATGCCGCTGGACATCTATCCGACCTTAAAAGAAAATGAAACCAAGGGGAATTATACGCTGCAGCTTCCTCCCGGCATGGCGGGCCCCACCTTTATCTTTAATCAGACCGATAAGGATCCGGTACTCAAAAAAATCTATGCCGACGTGCGCTTCCGCTATGCCATGTCGCTTGCTATTAATCGTGATGAAGTCAATGAGGCCCTTTTCCTCGGGCTTTGCACACCGGAACAGGCCCTACCACAAAATGTGCCGTTTGTGACCGCGGCCGACAAGCAATTTATGGCCGCCTACGATCCCCAACGCGCCAATAAATATTTAGACGAGATGGGCCTGAAAAAAGGAGCGGACGGCATCCGTCTGCGGTCTGACGGCAAGCCGCTAACCGTCCTGTGGGAATATACGCTGCAATATGTCTGGTCACCCGAGTTTCCCGCTTTGATCGCGGAGTACTGGCGGGCGGTCGGTGTCAATGTTCTTCTCAAGGAAGTGAACACTCAGCTTACTCGTGACAAACAGAAATCCAACACACTGGATATCACGAGTGAATGGATGCCGCCTTACGAACCGACGTTGCTTTCACAACCGGAGAATTTTGTTCCTCCATACTCTTCAGCCTGGCCGATTATGGGACTGCCATGGCTGGACTGGAGGACCAGCGGTGGTAAGAACGGCGAGGAACCGCCTGACTGGGTAAAGCGTCTCTGGGAGATTGCGGACGAATGGGTTACCCTTGTACCGGGATCATCAAGGTATATGGAACTCGGCAAAGAGATGATCAAGATCAACCAGGATAATCTGACCGTCATCGGCACCCTGAGCAACGTACCGTTGATAAATGTGGTTTCAAACAGACTGGGCAATGTACCTAAGTGGACCGTCAACACTTACTACTATGGTTACTCTTATCCCTATCGGGCTGACCAGTGGTATTTTAAATAGAAACCCGGGGCGCGTCTCCCTGAAATAATCGCCGGACCCGGGAAGGTCTTTACGGGCCACCCGGATCCGGCAAATTTCCCGCTCAAAAGAACAGACGCTGAATAGCCTCAGAGTCGCGGAAAATAATAAGCATTCCAAAATTGGCCGTAAATTTTTTCCAAGGCCCTTGGTTGGAGAAACGGTAAATGCTCAATTTACTAACACGCCGCATCATTGCCACCCTGGTCACCCTTTTTTTAATATCCGTTGTCGCTTTTATCCTTATTCAGCTTCCGCCGGGAGATTTTGTTGACGCCTATGCCGGGAAAAAAACCCAGGGTGGCGTGATCATTACCCAGGAGGAACTGGATGTCATGCGCACCAGACTGGGGCTTGATCAATCCTTTTCCCATCAGTATCTGAGATGGATCGGCGGCGTAGTCAAAGGGGATCTGGGGTTTTCATGGGAATATCATCGACCGGTGGCCGATGTAATAGCCGAACGGCTACCGCTTACGCTGATGCTGGCTTTTTCCACCTTGCTGTTCACCTACCTAATTGCCGTTCCATTGGGTATCTATTCGGCGGTGCGACAGTACTCGGTTGGCGACCATGCCGCCTCCGTTATCGGGTACATTGGCCTGGCAACACCGAATTTCCTGTTTGCCCTGATCCTGATGTACCTGGGCCAGAAGTGGTTCGGCATGAGCGTTGGCGGGCTCTTTTCGCCGGAATTCGAAGACGCCGCCTGGTCCTTGGCCAGATTCGTCGATCTGATCTCCCATCTCTGGGTGCCCGTGCTTGTCCTTGGCACCGCCGGTACGGCCTTCCAGATGCGCACCATGCGCGCCACTCTTCTGGATGAACTCAATAAAATGTATGTCACGGCGGCGCGCGCCGGCGGCATTCCCGAATTCCGTATGCTGATAAAATATCCTGTTCGCATGGCCCTCAACCCCATCGTTGCCACCCTTGGCTGGGAGTTGACAAATATCATTTCAGGAGCGCCCATTGTGGGCATCGTCCTGTCTTTACCCGACACCGGGCCTTTGTTCATAAATGCGCTGTTAAACCAGGATATGTATCTTTCCGGTGCCATGATTCTGATCTACTGCACCCTCGTGATTATCGGCACCTTTATCTCTGATATCCTTCTCATGATTCTGGATCCACGCATCCGCCTGGAGGGACGAATTTAAAATGTCAGACCAACATAACAGCCCTGCCTCCAATGACAATAAAGTACGCCGACTCGACATAGCCACTCACTGGCAGTTGATATGGTGGCGATTTCGCAAACACCGCATGGCAATGACGGGAGCCGCCATACTTGGTGTGTTTCTAATCATTTCCCTTTTTGCCGAATTCATTGCCCCCTATGGATCCCATACGCGCAATCCCCGTTATCTTCAGGGTCCCCCCATGGGGATCCATCTGTTCGACGATAAGGGGAATTTTCACCTGCGGCCCTTTATTTACGGACGGATCAACAAACGTGACCCGGTCACCTTCAGGTTGAGGGCCGTGGTGGACACCTCCCAAAAGATACCGCTTCGGTTCTTTCCCCGGGGAGAAACCTATAAATTCTGGGGGCTGTTCAAATCTGACCGGCATCTCTTTGGGGTCGACAACAGTTTTGTAAATCTTCTCGGTACCGATCAACTGGGCCGGGATGTGTTTTCCCGTCTCATGTATGCCACCCGCATATCACTCTCTGTAGGGGCCATCGGTGTATTCATGGCATTTACAGTTGGAATTTTCATGGGCGGTATTGCCGGTTATATGGGGGGCATAGCCGACGAAGTGATCATGCGCCTGATGGAGTTTATCCGGTCGATTCCGACCCTGCCCCTGTGGCTGGCCCTGGCTGCGGCCCTGCCTCGGGACTGGTCGGCGCTGAAGGTCTATCTGGCAGTCACAGCCATCCTTGCGTCTATCGGATGGACCCACCTGGGGCGGCGGGTACGAAGCAAACTGCTTTCGCTCAGGGAGGAGGATTTCATTCTTTCCGCCCGGCTGGCCGGGTGCAGTGACGCCAGAATTATCACCCGACACATGCTGCCCTCGTTCATGAGTTACCTGATCGTGGACCTTTCGGTTTCTTTCCCATACATCATACTGGCTGAGACATCGCTGAGCTTTCTCGGTCTGGGGCTGCGCGAACCCATTGTAAGCTGGGGTGTGCTGCTTTATTCAGCCCAGAACATTCGTACCCTGGCTGAAATGCCCTGGCTACTGGTCTCCGGACTGTTTGTCATTATAGCCGTGCTCGCCTTTAATCTCATGGGAGATGGCCTGCGGGATGCGGCCGATCCTTTCGCAAAATAGGAGTTAAACCGTAATGGCGGAAAAATTTCTGCTGCAGGTTAAAAATCTGAAAATCGCCCTGAAAGTGGATAAAAATTTTATCCCCATCGTCGACGGCGTGAACCTGCGTCTCGAACCCGGAAAGGTGCTGGGTCTGGTGGGTGAAAGCGGCTGCGGTAAAAGCGTCATGGCCCAGTCTTTTTTGCGTCTTCTGTCAAAAGAATTACAAATTGTGGACGGCCAGATCCTGTTTTACGGGCAAAATGGCCATGAAACGGTTGACATTGCCAAAATGCAACCCAAAGGCAGGGATATCCAAAGCATCCGCGGCGGGACGGTCTCCATGATATTCCAGGAGCCCATGAGTTCTTTTTCCCCCCTGCACACCATCGGATACCAAATCATGGAGGTAATAAAACTCCATCTTAACGCTTCCAAAGAAAAAGCACGCAAAATTACCATCGACCTTTTGGACAGAGTGGGCATCGGTGACCCGGGACACGCCGTAGACCGTTATCCCTACGAATTTTCCGGCGGAATGCGCCAGCGTGCCATGATCGCCAAGGCGCTCTCCTGCAAACCTTCCCTTTTGATCGCCGATGAGCCGACAACGGCCCTGGATGTTACCATACAGGCCCAGATTCTCAAACTCATGCGCGACATGCAGCAGGAGTTCGGATCTTCCATCATTTTCATATCCCACGACCTGGGTGTGGTGGGGCAGATGGCCGATGAGGTCGCCATCATGTACATGGGCAGAATTGTCGAGCAGGGTACCGCCAAAGAGATTTTTAAAAATCCGAAACACCCATATACGGTGAATCTGCTTGCCGCTATTCCACGACTGGGCAATCTGGAAGCCCGCAAGCGTCTTGTGCCCATAAGGGGAACTGTTCCCGGTTTGTTCAGCCGTCCATCCGGTTGTGCATTCCATCCCCGCTGCGATTCTTTTATGCCCGGTGTATGTGACGGCAACTTCCCCGATTTTATGGAAATTTTACCAGATCATATTGTGGCCTGTCATCTATACACTCAATAGCAAACAGAGGTCTTTTAATGAGTACGTTGATCGATGTTAAAGATTTAAAAATGTATTTTCCACTGCGCCGGACTACCCTGTTCCGCAGACAAAAAATTTTTCTACGGGCGGTCGATGGGGTGAGTTTTAAAATCCGCAAGGGTGAGACCCTTGGACTTGTGGGAGAAAGCGGGTCAGGCAAAACAACCCTTGGCCGCGCGATTCTCCGTCTGATAGAACCCACCGGCGGCCGGATTCTGTTTAAAAATGGAAACGGTGAGACAGACATCGCCACCCTGAGCCGCAAGGCGTTGCGCCAGCAGTGGCGGCATATGCAGATGATTTTCCAGGACCCTTATGCATCACTGAATCCACGAATGACCGTGAAGGAAATCATCGGTGAGTCTCTTGTCGCAAACCGCCTTGCAAGCGGCGAAAAAATGGATAAACAGATCACGGATATCGCCCGCCTGTGCGGGCTTAATACCAGGCACCTCGGCCGCTATCCCCATGCCTTCAGCGGGGGGCAGCGCCAACGGATCGCCATTGCAAGAGCCCTGGTGATGCACCCGAAGTTTATCGTGTGCGACGAACCGGTTTCAGCGCTGGATGTTTCCATTCAGGCGCAGATACTGAACCTGCTGAAAGATTTGCAACAGGAGCTGAACCTCACCTACCTTTTCATTGCCCACGATCTGAGCGCCGTAGCCTATGCCTGTGACCGGGTTGCCGTCATGTATCTTGGCCGATTGGTTGAAATGGCCACCACTGAAAAACTCTACTATACGCCCAGGCACCCGTATACTGAAGCGCTCATGTCGGCAATTCCGCCTGATGATCCGGAAATATCCATGCAACAGGTACTCCTTGAAGGAGAGCAGCCCAATCCTGCCGACCCACCCCCGGGATGCACCTTCCATCCCCGCTGCCGCTATGCGGATAAAAATATATGTGCCGAACAGGTGCCCCCCTTCCGGGAGGTGTCCACCGGCTGTTTTGTGGCCTGCCATTTTGCCGAAGAACTCAGCCTCAAGGGTTCACAGGAGCAGGCTGCATAAATTGAATACTGAGCAGTCGCAGTACCATGGGCGGGCTTTGCTTGCGATGCCGATTTGACCATAATAGCACACCCTTTCTGATATGAAATCCCGGCACTCTCCGTCTTGGCCCAGAATTTCACTGATTTATAATTTTTGAAACTATATTTTCGGCAAATAGGGATGTGGCCCTGTGCGGTACACTGCTCAGGGCCTGGTTTTTAGGATGGCAGGTTACCGGTTCGGATCAAACGTTTTTAATACATCCAGTACATACTTAATATCTACGGGGGTATGATCGGCGTTTACCTGGAAGCGGATCTCCTCATCCCCTCTGGGCACTACCGGGAAATTCAGCCCGGTGGCCAGGACATTGTTATCGGTGAGCCATCGGACGATTGCGGCGGTGCGGGGCGTATCCCTGACCATCAGCGGCACCACGGGATGATCACCGGGAATCGTTTCAAAACCCAGATCCACAAGCCCCTTTTCAAATTTTTTCGTCATCTGATAAAGGTGTTCAAGCCGCTGTATGCCCTGCGGGCCGTCCAGAATTTCCAGAGCCTTGAGCGAAGCCGCCGCTTCAGAGCAGGTAATGGGGTTTGAATAGATATACATGGGAGCGCTTTCCCGGAGATATTCAATAAGGGCGGTAGAACCTGTGACATACCCCCCGTTGACCCCAAACGCCTTGCCCAGGGTACCCACCAGAACATCTACCCGGGCGCCGGTATACTCTTCCGTTCCACGGCCGGTTTTACCCAGCGCGCCGACCCCGTGGGAATCATCTGCTATGGTGGTTACGCCCTCGTTAAACCTGTCTTGATATTTTCGGCAGATGGAAACCAGCTCATCCAAAGGCGCATGATCGCCGCGCATGCTGAAAATGCCGTCCGTGATAACAAGGCAGCGCCCGGCCTTTCCCACAGCATCCTGCAGCTTTGCTTCCAGATCCTGCATATCATTATGGCGATAAATCAATTTTGCCGCCGGCCGGGCCAGCCGCATGGCCTGGATAATACAGTTATGATTCAATTCATCACTGATGATAACCGTTTCAGGTGTTGTCAAAGGAAAGATAACCCCCAGGCTGGTCACATAGGCGGAGCTGAACAGCATGGCTGCCCTGCGCCCGTGAAATCGGGCCAGCTTCTTTTCCAGTTCGATATGAGGCCGATAGGTTCCGCTGATAAACCGGACGGCTCCGGGACCCGCCCCGAATTCACGGGCGGCTTTTTCCTCGGCCTCGATGACTTCCCCGACCATGGTCATGCCAAGGTATGAATTGGCGTTCATCCTGATAAATTCGCGGTTTCCGTGTCCGGCGACAAGGTAGCGCGGCCCTCTGTCCCCCGATGCCCGGATCACCTTTTCGATGATCATCTCGGGTCCCTTGTCTCTTCCACCGGCCCGCAGTTCATCCAGAGTATTCTGTAAGGCCGTATCCAGTTTTGACGATATCATTTTTATCTCCCCATATGATTGAATTGATTCTATCGATTTGAGCAGTCGCAACGCCATGGCGGGTTCTGCTCACGATTTTATCTTTATAAAATCAGGTGAAATTCCTTAAATTTTCAAGCCCTCACTATTTCATTTTCAATAACTATTCCCAGTTTAAGACAACTTTCCCCGAATGACCGCTGTTCATGACATCGAACCCTTTTTGAAAGTCGTCCACGGGAAACCGATGGGTAATGATGGGACGAATATTCAACCCGGACTGGAGAGTGGTGATCATCTTGTACCAGGTCTCGAATATTTCCCGGCCATATATCCCCTTGAGGGTCAGTCCCTTGAAAATCACCTGGTCCGTGTCCAGAGGCAGCGGTTTGGAATAAATGCCGAGCATGGCGATTTTACCACCGTGATTCATGTTTTCGAGCATTTCGTGAAATGCCCCTGGAATGCCCGACATTTCCAGGCCCACATCAAACCCCTCGCGCATGCCCAGTTCCTTCTGCACATCCTGTATCCGTTCCCGGCCGACATTCACCGTGCGAAAATCGCCAAGCTTTGACGCCAGTTCCAAGCGATAGTCATTTACATCGGTAATAACGATAAATCGTGCTCCGACATGTCGGGCAAGTGTCGCTGCCATGATGCCAATGGGTCCTGCACCGGTGATCAGAACATCCTCACCCACCAGGTTAAACGACAGGGCCGTATGGGCGGCGTTCCCAAAGGGATCGAGGATGGCGGCGATTTCGTCTTCAATATTATCGGGCAGGCGAAAGGCGTTCCCTGCGGGAATGGACAGATATTCGGCAAAAGCACCGCTGCGATTAACCCCGACGCCGACTGCATTGCGGCACAGGTGCCGTTTGCCGGCCCGGCAGTTCCGGCAGTGGCCGCAGGTGATGTGGCCCTCCCCTGAAACCCGGTCACCCACCTTTATTCCGGTGACCTCTCTGCCGACACGATCCACGATACCGACAAACTCATGGCCGATAATCATTGGGGTTTTAATGGTTTTTTGGGACCATTTATCCCAGTTGAAAATATGCAGGTCGGTCCCGCATATGGCTGTCTGCCGGATTTTGACGCGAATGTCGTTCCCGCTTAAAACCGGTTCAGGCACATCCTGCAACCAGAGACCGGGCTCCGTCGATGCTTTGACCAATGCCTTCATATGAAACTCCTTATTATATTGATTTTTTCTCCCTGTTTTCCAAATTTTAATCTATTTCCGACAAACAGGGATGTCAACAATTAAAAACAAATCAAATCAATTAATCGGAAAATATTGCTTGACATTTTTCGATAAACAAATTATTTGCTATAAAAAAATCCTTATGTCGATATCGACAAGGAGTCGTGCATGAATATTTTACATATCTCGGATCTTCATTTTGGTCCCCGCCACTGGGAGGGGGACGACCAGATTCTGCTGGAGAAAATCAATTCATTTGACACCGATATCGTAATCAACACCGGAGATAATACAACTGACGGTTTGGAGGATGAGTATGCCGAGGCGGGGCGCTTCTTAAAAGCCATCAATTGCAAAAATGTCATCTCCATCATCGGTAATCATGACAAAAGGAATATGCGCGCCCATGAATTGTTCCGGAAGTATATTTACAATCCCGCGATCATCTATCCATCTGAAATAGCGAAAACAACCAAGAAAAGCCTTTTTTTGGACCGGACAATAACCAAGGTCCGTGAAAATTTTACCGATATAAATTTTATCAAACCCATTTCGGTAAATGGAAAATCCGTATTGATTATCAACATCGATTCCAATGAACTTTACAGTTGTGACGGGTATGTTGAGAAAGAGGTCCTGAACGCGGTTTCAGAGAAAATCAATCAAACGGAATATGACCTGCCGCTGCTGCTGATCCATCATTCCATTCTGGGCACCGACGAATGCCCTCTGAAAAATTCTTCCCGCCTGATTGATTTTGTACAAAAGCATAAAATCGAAAACGTTTTTTGCGGCCACACCCACGAGCTTGAACTGAGACGAACCACAGATCTATATCACGGCCATTCCTTTACCCAGTTTATGTGCGGCACTCTGTCCTCCTGCAGTCATGCCAACGATGACAATATGTTCCTGTATTATGAAAATTTTGGCAGCGTTGATATGCACCTGTGCCTGGTACGGATCTTTCCGGAGGAGGGCAAGCTGCGTTTCAAAGAAGAGATGGTCTTTTAGGCGGAATTTTACAAAAAAGGCGTTTTTACGTAAGCCCGTACCGGCCCTGTAACAAAAAAGATTTGCAACAGCAGCCTTTTTCCCCAAATATACAGCCGATGTAAAATAAACTATTGAACTAAGTTTATTTTATTTGTATACTGCAATCCATTATTTCTGCTGTTCAGTAAATTGGTTATACCAATTGCCGGTGCAATGCCGGCAAGGGCCAAGCCAATCGTTCGATTGTCTGGCATTTTTCAATTTTTTACCACCGATACTCACACCTAAAGGAGGACATGAAAATGGAAAAAAATCGTCAAAAAGAAAAAAGCACCATTACCCGTCGGTCATTTATTAAAAAATCGGCGGCCATGGGTCTGGGAGTGTATGCAACTGCAAGTATGGGGCCGTGGTTTATCAAAGATGCACTGTCATCTTCCGGCAAACTGAATCTATTCACCTGGCCGGATTACTCAAAACCCGAGGTCATCGCAGCCTTTGAAAAAGCCACCGGCATAAAGGTAAAGGTGACCAACTACTCCTCCAACCAGGAGTGCATGAACAAGCTGCGCGCCGCCCGCGCCAAGGGATTCGACATTGCCCAACCCTCCCTGACCGAATACGAACTGCACATGGAATTTGAACTGTACCAGGCCATGGATGAAAGCAAAATTACCAACTTGAACAACCTTGAACCCTCCTTCTATGAATCATCCAAAGAACAGGGCGGTGTAATCCGTGGCCAACGCGTAGGCCTGCCCTATGACTGGGGCACAGAGGCGATCACCTTTAACACCGATAAACATGATTTTAAATATGGTGACCTTTCCTTTGGCACCATGTGGGAACCCGAGTTTGTGCAGAAGGTGACATGCCGGCCCCATTCGGTTTTTATCGGTGCCGGGTTATACCTGGATGCCATCGGCCAGGTTCCCTCGAACAGGATGTTCGATACGTATAAAGATGAAACCAAAATGCGCAAAATATATGATGAAATCCTCAAGTTTTTGGTAGCCCGTAAAAAGAACATCAAAATGTTCTGGAATAATGCCCAGGATCACCAACTGGCATTTCTGCAGAACGGATGTGAAATCGGCCAGACCTGGGACGGTCCAATCCTGACTATGAAAAAAGAAGGCAAGCCGGTTACCTATATGGCACCCAAGGAAGGTGCCATGACCTGGGTTGACTCCATGGGTATCGTCAAGCACGCCGAGCACCTTGAACAGGCCTATGCCTGGATCAACTGGGCGTATACAGCGGAAGCCGGCGCTATTATGGCCAAAAGCACCGGTTACAACAGCGTTGTAAAGGGCGCTGCCGATCTGCTGGATGAAAAGACCAAGCAGGGTTTCAAGGAAGCTTATCCGGGAGATGCGCTTGAAAAACTGTGGTGGTATGTTTCCGAAGAGCCGTGGTTTGTTCCGGCGCGTACCGAATACAGGGATAAATTCCAGGCCGCCTAAATCCGGCGAAAAAACACCCACACCCTGTTCCGGGTTTTTCCGAAACAGGGTGTGCTAACTTTTTGCAGTCACTGAGAAAAAGAAACCATTGTCTCAAAACAACATACCAAGTAAGGACTTTATCGTATGGGACAAGATGTTAACATAGCCGATGTCAGCATGCGTTTCGGAGATTTTTATGCTGCTCGCGACATAAATGTACATATCGAAGCCGGTGAATTTTTCAGTTTTTTAGGACCGTCGGGTTGCGGCAAAACCACATTGCTGCGTCTGGTTTCCGGCTTTATGGATCCTACAAAAGGGCAGATAAAGATAGGCGGCAAAGACATGATCGGTATTGGATCGAACAATCGTCCAACCGCCATGATATTCCAGAACCTGGCCCTTTTTCCCCTGATGA
>CAYQNS010000023.1:0-33739 GCA_964418755.1 uncultured Desulfobacteraceae bacterium | reverse complement strand
CCCTTACAAATCTGATTGCTTCACGGGCTGCCTGCCCTGCGTGCGCCATTGAAACATCGATGGTTTTAGGACCTTGAGCCGTACCGGCGATAAAAATACCCTCCTTTGCACTCATTGTCGGGCTAAGCATATCCGCAGCCTGGAAGAACCCGTCTTTATCAAGTTCTATGCCCAGGATTTCGGTCAGCTCTTTATTATCAGCCCCTGGTGTAATGCCGATGGACAGGACAACCAGATCAAAAATGCCCTCTGCCGGATTGCCTTCATCGTCCATGAATCGGGTTTGTATTTTATCATCCTCGGTTTTATACATATCCACCGGGATCGTCCTGACAAAATTCAGGTTTCCCAGGCATTTTTCATAAAATTCGGAGTAGTCTTTTCCGGTATTCTGGATATCCATGTAAAACACCGTGATATCCATATCCGGATATTTGTATTTCAGCGCTTCGGCCGATCTGAGTGCGTAGGGACAGCAGGCCTGGGAACACCACAGGTTGCCAAGGCGTTCATCCCGGCTGCCCACACACTGGATAAAGGCAACTTTTTCAGGTACGCGCTTGTCTGAGGGGCGGAAAAGCTCGCCGTAGGCCCGTTTACATCGTTCAAGATCCATTCCAGTGATGACATTGTCAAAGATGCCGTAATTATAGGTGGGCTTTTTTTCCGCGGCAAACGGCTGAAAACCGCTGGCCAGGATGATCGCGTCCACGGCCAGTTTTTCCGCCTTGCCGGTCTTTTCAGGATCGAGCCGGCCCTTTTTATCGTAAAATTTAGCGTTATGCCTGGAGTATCCCCGGGCCGCAGCACAGTCCATGGGGGCTGTTTCATAGGCTCCCGTACAGTTTTCATTATTTGGGTTGTCGATATCCCCGGCTTTGAGGAAAACTTCGAATTGGCCGTTTTTGCTGACTTTTTCAACCTGAAAGCCCAGATGAACCGTGATTAAAGGTTCATTGACTACATTTTTAAGCATTGCTTCCACCGAGCATGCACCACACTGCTGGCATTCATCCGTTGCCTTGCAGGAATATTGAATGGCATGTCCACCCAGAAAGCCCGCTTTTTCCACAATATCCACCGCTATGTTTTTGCGGGCCATTTCCCAGGCTGCCGTAAGGCCGGCAATACCGCCGCCGATGACCATGACTTTTTCTTGTTTTGTATTCAATTGCCAACTCCTTGTTGAATCCTGATAGTGAAAATCAATCGTTAAAAGTGAATCAGCAGGGCGGTAGGGTATCGACGCCCCGTCGTTTAACTTTTAATCCACCTGGGGCCTGGGGAGTACTTTTGCCCGTTCCGCAATTTCAGGAACTTTGTGTTCCCATTCGATCGCCATGAGATGCACACCGGCGACCCCCTTCATTTCTTTGAATTCCTCAATTTGCTCGCAGGCCATTTTGATGCCTTCATCGGCCACTTTTTTCTTCTCAACGCCTTGGAGGCGTTTGATAATCTCATCGGGTACGTCCATCCCCGGTACATTTTTTTTCATATAGCGGGCCATACCGATGCTCTTCATGGGCGTTATGCCGGCCAGGATATAAACCTTTTCGGTCAGCCCCATGTCATTGGCCTGTTTGACCCATTTTCGCATTTTTTCCATGTTGTAGATACACTGGGTCTGGATAAAATCGGTTCCGGCCGCTATTTTTTTGGCCAGACGGTAAACGCGCCATTCAAAAGGATCGGCAAAGGGATTGGCCGCCGCACCGACGAACATTTTAGGCGGTGTGTCGATATCTGCACCGCCTAAAAACTTACCCTCGTCACACATTTTTTTGACCATGCCGATGAGCTGGATGGAGTCGATATCAAAAACGCCCTTGGACTGGGGATGATCCCCGAACTGCTGATGGTCTCCGGAAAGGCACAGAATGTTTCGGATGCCGTGAGCATAGGCTCCCAGGATGTCGGCCTGCATGGCCAGACGGTTGCGGTCACGGCAGACCATCTGGTAGTTGGGTTCGAGTCCCTCCTGGATCACGATCAGAGAGGCGGCCCAGCTTGACATACGAACCATAGCCGTCTGGTTGTCGGTGATATTCACCGAGTCCACATTTCCTTTCAGATAGGCGGCTTTTTTTCTGACAGCCTCGACATCTGCCCCGCGCGGAGGCCCAAGCTCTCCGGTAAAGGCAAAATGTCCGGCTTCAAGAATTTTTTCAAGGTTACTTCCTGAGTTCATTGCTATGATCTCCCTTTTTATTTTGAACTAATATTAATTATTGATATCAAGCCTTTTGACGTTCTTTGTATCCCGGCTGGATAACTGTCCGGGGAATTTGATTGCGCCAGTCCGCGGGTGGAAAGATGGATGTGATATTTTCCAGCCGGCCCTGTTTTTCCAATCTTTCATATATCATGAACCACGCACAGGGCTGATCATTGCTAATCTCGCAGTTTCCCTGATTCGTGCCGCCGCAGGGTCCGTTGAAAAGGCCTTTAGCGCACATGGTTACAGGGCAGATACCGGCGGTCCTGTCCAGAACGCAGTCGCCGCAGCCACGACATCTTTCTTCATACCATCCCACATCTTTGTTGACGCCGATAAAGGTGGTGTTCACTGCCGGGAGTACAGGTATCTCTGGGTATCGTTCCGCCAGAAACTGAATGCCGGCACCGCAGGCCATGGACAACAGGGCGTCATATTTACCGATGGTGTCTTCCAGTTCATCCAGAAATTCCATGTCGCACTGACGCTCCAGGGTTACGGCGCCCAGTTCAATGGGGTTGTTGTCCAGTTTGCGAGCCATTTTAAGCTCGGAATTGAGTATGCCCACTTCTTTTTCGCCGCCTGCCAGACAGACCGCGACACATGTGCCGCAGCCCACGGTAAGGACTTTGGGATATTCCTTAATCATATTTTTAATTTCTTCAAAAGGTTTTCTTTCTGCGACTATCATGTATCCTCCTGTTTTCTATACGTTTTGCATTGCTTCTTTGCAGCCCGTGTTGATTTGAAAATATGTACTGGAGCTAAATATGTACCCGAAATTATAATTATCGCGTATTCATGCCAAATATAATGAGATGTGTCAAGTAATCTCAGGTAAATACTTTTAAAAAGAATTAACCAGCGTTTATTTTATGGGGGACTAGGGGGAATATTTGGAAGTCTGCATGTTTGAATGTTGAAAAGTGGTTTTTAACTCCGGAATTTGCCGCCGGAAGCGGTGTTTTTATTTGGTAATGTTGATTTAACGTCTTGCAAGTCGTTATTATTGACTTATCGTTCAGGCATTATATAGTTTTGTTTGCAAGCCGGATTCGAAAAAAATTTAAGGCAAATCGATGCGTTTTTATAAAAATATTCTGAAAGGCAATAATGAAAACTTATTATGACTGTATACCCTGTTTTTTGCGCCAGGCCGTGGATGCTGCCCGATTTGCATCCGATGATCCAAAAATCCATGAAACCGTACTGCGCGAGGTGCTCAGGAGTGCTGCGGATATGGACATGCAGCAGACACCCCCGATGATGGCACGCGACATTCACCGCACGATTCGTCGATATTCCGGCAATGCGGATCCTTACAGCATGGTAAAGAAGCGATTTAACCGCATGGCCCTGGATCTTTACCCGGGCCTGAAAAAGAGGATAGACGATGCGTCTGATCCAATAGATACCGCACTTCGCCTTGCCATTGCAGGCAATATAATTGATTTCGGAGCCGGGCGTGATCTGGATCGAGCTTCTGTTCTTGCAGGCATCGAGGATGCTCTGACCTGTGATCTGTTCGGCGATATCCAGGCGTTTAAAAATGCCGTAAACAAGGCCGGTCGTATATTATACCTGGGGGACAACACCGGGGAGATCGTTTTTGACCGGCTGCTGATCGAAACCCTGGATGCGGAAAAAATAACATTTGCCGTGAGGGGATACCCGGTGCTCAACGATGCCACCATGGAAGACGCAAAAGATGCGGGGCTTTTTAATATCGTGAAGGTGATCGACAACGGCTCGGATGCGCCCGGCACCATTCTCGAGGATTGTTCGTTGGAATTTACCGAGTATTTTAAGGCTGCGGATCTGGTGATCGCCAAGGGCCAGGGCAACTATGAAACACTGTCGGATGCGGACCGGAATATATTTTTTCTTTTGAAAGCAAAATGCCCGGTCATTGCGGCGGATATAGGATGCGAAGTCGGGCGCCTGATAGTACAGGCAAACCAGTCTGAATGATGAATTAAAAGAGCCGGTTTCAAAACGCCCTATTTCGAAACCGGTTCAAAAGTCATTAATTGCATTTTTTTACACTCCGTCCGCTTGCGGAGGGGAAATCCATCCGAGAATTTTTATTATTTCCCGTGGTCTTTACATCCTTTTCAACAATTGATTGGCGGCGGTGAGCATGGGGTCCCAGGTAGGGCCAAAGGGCGGAGCGTAGGCAAGGTCGGTCTGGCTGAACTGTTCCACCGTCATTTGGGCGTGAAGCGCAACGGCAGGCCCGTTTATACGATGGGCCACGCCTTCTCGGCCCAGCATCTGGACCCCTAAGAGACGTCCGGAGGATTTGTCTCCGACCATATGGACATTGATGGATGTGTTGCCCGGGTGGGCATGGGCTCTGGATCGGGTGGTCACCACGATTTCAACCGGGGTAAAACCGCAACCCGAGGCTTCGGATGCGGTCAGGCCGGTGCGCGCCACCTGGAGATCAAACACTTTGAAAACGGCGGTTCCCGCGATTCCGTCAAGCCGGGTAGCTTTGCCGCAGGCATTGTCGGCAGCGGCCCATCCTGCCCGATTGGCCCGCAGGGCAAGGGGTATCCATGTTTTTTGATTGCTGACGATATGGAATGCATCGGCACAGTCACCAGCAGCAAAGATGTGTGGATTGGAGGTTTGAAGCGCCCGGTCCACTGCAATGGCTTTGGCCGTGCCGAGCGTAAGGCCGGCATTTCCGGCGATTTGGCTGTTCGGGGTAACCCCGATGGCAACGATCACAAGATCGGCGTCAAGGTTCAGATCCTCGCAGACAACTTTGAGGCGGCCACCGGATGGTTCGATTTTCCGGACGGTATTTCCGGCAAAAAGCCGTGCGCCCTGGGATAGAAGCTCTTTTTTGACGATATCCGACATTTCCATCGGCATCCATGGCAGCAAAACCGGACGCGGTTTGACCATATCCACTTCCATGCCCAGTTTACGCAGCGCTTCGCACATTTCAAGGGCAATATACCCCATGCCGATAATGACGGCCTTTCGTGCCGAATGTTTTTTGATGAATGCTTTGATATGCCGCCCGTGTTCAAGGGTTTTTAAAGGCATTACGCCCGGCAGATCAAAACCGGGCAGATCCGGTATAACGGGTGATGCGCCGCTGGCGATCAGCAGCTTATCATAGGAAAAGGAAAATTCAGCGCCTCCTGAATCGGTGCCGGAAACGGTTTTGGCGGCAACGTCAATATGTTCGGCACAATGACCGGTCAACAGGTTGATGGCCTGTTTTTCACGAAAAACCTGAGCCCGGCGTACGACCAACTCTTCTATTTCTCGGTTTTGGTCACCAATATTATAAGGCATACCGCAGGCGCTGTAGGAAACATCCCCGGTTTTTTCAAGAACCGTAATTTCCATATCCGGCATGGTCCGCCGGGCCCTGCTGGCGGCACTCATTCCGGCAGCATCCGCGCCAATGATTACAAATTGCATGATTATCTCCTGTTGCAGGTTACAAGTTTTGGGTTCCAGTATTGCAAAAAAAAATGATTGTGGATATATAGCCCAACAAAGCCAAGATGTCAAAATGATCCAAAGGTTCAGCCGTCGCAGGTTGGCTGTGCCCTCGGAATCGGCCGAAGACCTCATTGAGGGATTGGGTTTTAAATGGTCAATAGTCATGATACCCGGTCTTACGGTATTTTGATTTAAAGCGTGTAGAACTCACGCATAAGTACCCGTAAAACCGGAAACAGGTTTTCGGTTTTTAAATAAATTTGGTCAGAAGTTGACAGTTCCGGTGGCATTTGTGGATTGAAGTTCCGGATCGTTGTTTCCGCTTAACGAGTACTAATGCGTTCAGACAGCTACCCGCCTTAAATCAAAACACCGTAAGACCTGTCGCCGGCATGTAGCTTTTCAACCGTGTTGATTGTCCATCGTAAGGTGGGCTGTGCCCACCGAATCGGCGCAATGCCTTTTATGGTGTCCACGAGTTTACCATAAGCTATAACTTAAGAACGGTCATATAATTTCAAAGTGGTTTTTAATGAAAAAAAATACCGGAGTTGATACCTCCTTAAAGCAGATTGAAAAAAAAATCCCCCGAGCAATGGGCTCCGAGCGCAATGCCCTGCTTGCGGAACTCCGGAAGATCCGGAAAATCGTCCGGAGGGAATTTGTAGAACAATCCGTGGTTCCAAGGATTGTGCGTCTGGAAAACAAATTGAGTGCTTCCATCAACAGGCGCCGGCAGCGGCTGGAAAATCGTCCGGTTCCCGTATATAATGAAGATCTTCCCATAATTGCCAAAAAAGAGGAGATTGTCGAGGCCATATCAAAAAATCAGGTGGTAATTATATCCGGCGCCACCGGCAGCGGCAAAACCACCCAGATTCCCAAATTCTGCCTGGCCGCCGGCAGGGGCATCGACGGCATGATCGGCTGTACCCAGCCCCGGCGTATCGCCGCCATCACAGTCGCCGCCCGCATTGCCGAAGAGATGGGTGAAGATATCGGTCAATCTGTGGGTTACAAGATCAGATTTGCCGACAAGAGCGGCAGTGATCCCTACATCAAGATCATGACCGACGGCATCCTGCTGGCGGAAACCATGGGGGACCGGTTTTTAAATGCCTATGATACCCTTATCGTGGATGAGGCCCATGAACGCAGTCTGAATATTGATTTTGTGCTGGGCATTTTGAAGAACCTTTTAAAACGCCGCCGGGATCTGAAACTTCTGATTACTTCGGCAACCATCGATACCCGGAAATTTTCCAAGGCATTTGATAATGCCTCCATAATCGAGGTGTCCGGCCGCATCTATCCGGTGCAGGTCCGGTACGAGGCGGGTCATGCTCCGGATGAGGAGGACGATGCCCCCACGTACGTGGAGAAAGCCGTTCGGGCACTGGATACCATTCAGATGAGAACCCCCTTTGGCGATATTCTGGTGTTCATGCCCACGGAACAGGATATTCGGGAAACCTGTGAGATACTCTGCGGCCGTGGATACCACCAGGTTACCGTGCTGCCGCTGTTCGGCAGGCTGTCGGCCGCTGAACAGACCCGGGTTTTCAAGAGTGCTCCAGGCCGTAAAATCATCGTGGCTACCAATGTGGCTGAGACATCGATTACCATTCCCGGAATCAGATATGTTGTGGATACGGGCCTGGCGCGGATCTCCCATTATTCGCCCCGGACCCGGACAACGGCCCTCCCGGTCATGCCGGTGTCGCGCAGCAGTGCGGACCAGCGCAAGGGGCGCTGCGGGCGGGTGTCCAATGGCGTATGTATCCGGCTGTATTCCGAGGAAGAATATAATGACCGGGTTGAATTTACCCCGCCGGAAATATTGCGATCAAACCTGGCGGAAGTTATTTTGCGGATGATTTCCCTGAACCTTGGCGATATTGCCGAGTTTCCGTTTATTGATAAGCCTGCGTCAAAAAGTATCAAGGATGGATTCGATACCCTTGTGGAATTTGGCGCAATTCAAAAAGCTACTGTGGGTAAAAAGGGCCGGGCCGGCAAGGGGCAAAAACATTCTTCAGTCTATGGCACAGGGGCCGGTGATTTTGTCCTGAGCCCCAAAGGCCGGATTATGGCCGGATTACCCATCGATCCCCGGTTGTCTCGAATGCTGATTCAGGCTCATGATGAGGGGTGTGTTCCCTCCATGACGGTAATTGCAGCGGTCTTGAGCATTCAGGACCCTCGCGAAAGACCCGCTGAAAAAGCGAAATCAGCCGATCAGGCCAGGGCACTGTTCAATGACCCGGCGTCTGATTTTGTCACATTGCTGAATATCTGGAAGGCGTATCAGGCGGCCCGACGCACAGGCAAAAAGAGCGGACAGATCACCAAACAGATTAAAAAGTTCTGCACGCAGTATTTTCTTTCTTTCAGACGAATGCGCGAATGGTACGACATCCATGCTCAGCTTGCGGATATCCTGCAGGAAAACGGTCTTTGCAACAGTCATGCGGAGATTGTACCGAAATACGGCGTGCAACTTGCCGTTGCGGCCCCCAAAGATTCCAAACAACCCAAAAATGCTGTTTTCGGCGTGTTGTATACGGCTATCCACAAATCCATCGTAAGCGGTTTTCTAAGCAATATCGCACTCAAAAAAGAGCAGCATATTTTTAAGGGAACCAAGGGCCGCGAACCCATGATTTTCCCCGGTTCCAATCTTTTCAAAAGCGCCGGTAACTGGATCGTGGCTGCGGAGATGCTGGAAACCTCCCGGCTGTATGCCAGGACGGTTGCCAACATTGATAGTGACTGGCTGGAGGAACTGGCCCGGGAACAGTGTCGGTATACCTACCTGGAACCTCACTGGGAAAGAAGCCGGGAGGAGGTAGTAGCCTATGAACAGGTCAGCCTTTACGGCCTGGTGCTTGTATCCCGAAGACCGGTCTCATACGGCCGCATCAATCCTGACGAAGCCTCGGACATCTTTATTCGCAGCGCCCTGGTGGAGGAGGATGTCAGGCAGGTTCCGGGGTTCATGCAGCACAACCGAAAGCTTATCCAAGAGATCGAGGGGATGGAAAACCGGGTCAGAAGAAGAGATATTCTTGTGGATCCGGAGGATATTTTTTTGTTTTACCGCGAACATCTGGCCGGGATTTATGATCTGCGTACCCTTCGAAAATATATTAAAACAAAAGGCGGCGACGGGTTTTTGAAACTAACCAGAGAATTTTTGTTGCGCCGGGCCCCGGATGAGAACGAACTTGAGCTTTATCCGGATAGGGTTGCTTTGGGTAATCGAAGCTTTGTGTGTGACTATTGCTTTGAGCCGGGCCATGCAAAAGACGGTGTCACCGTCAGTATCCCGGCGGCCGTGGCTGCAGCAGTGCCTTCCGATGTCATGGACTGGATGGTGCCCGGGCTTTTTAAGGAAAAAATTACGGCGTTGATAAAGGGACTGCCGAAAATTTATCGCAAAAGACTGGTGCCGGCGGTCGGCACGGCCGCTATAATTGCCCGTGAGATGCCGCAAAGTGATAAATCCCTGTTTACCGCTCTGGGAGAATTTATCCATACCCGTTTTAACGTCGATATTCCGGCCGCCGCCTGGTCTGCCGAGGAACTGCCCGAGCATCTCAGGTTACGAATTGCCCTGACCGATCATCACGGAAAGCAGGTGTGTGCCGGCCGGGATAAATCCATACTGACCCGGGATATATCCATGATAGGTGTTTCGGATGTCATGAAAAAGGCCGGAAAAAAATGGGAAAAAACAGGCATTGTGGAATGGGATTTTGGTGATCTGCCGGAAACGGTTGTGATACACGGGGCCGGCAATGAGAAATGGGAGGTCTGGCCCGGCCTGGAGGCCGATGAAAACTGCGTTAACCTGAGGGTGTTTGAAAGCCGCAGCAAGGCCCTGTCCAGCCATGAAAAAGGAGTTGTTCGCCTCTATACCCTTTATTTTGCAAAGGATCTGAAATATTTAAAAAAATCCTTGCAATTTGCAGAGATTGACAATGCCCGGGCCAATTATCTTGGCGGCAGTAAAAAATTGCTGGAGCGATTATATACCGGTATAGTCAAGGATCTTTTTTGTAAAAATATCCGGCAACAGGCGGATTTTAATGCCCATGCCGCATTTGTCAGGCCAATCATCTTGGAGAGAGGGCAGCAGATGCTTCAGATTGTTTCGGCTGTTCTCGAAGCGGTTCATGAAGTACGCACGCTTTTTAGTGAGCTTGAAAATGTCTATCGCCGCAATCCCGTCATCTTGCGTGTTGTGGATAGTGCACGAGCGGAAGTGGTCCGACTGGCGCCTGAAACATTTATCGAAATTTATGATGCAAAATATTTGGTTCATCTGCCGCGCTATATCCGGGCCATCGGCATGCGGGCTCAGAGGGCAGGGAACAGTCCGGAAAAACATCAAACCCGTGAAAAGCTGGTAAATGGGTATACGGATCATTTACAACGGTTGTTAAAAGGGCTGACACCGCTGACAAGTGATGAAAAACGGGTGGCCGTTGAAGCGTATTTCTGGCTTCTGGAGGAATATAAGGTGTCGGTTTTTGCCCAGGAACTCAAGACTGCGGTGCCGGTTTCCCGGAAAAGGCTTGATCAGGCACTGAGCCGGATTGAACGGATGGCATGAGATGAAGGCTGAAGGTGGTTTAGGCTGAAGGCTGATGGTTGGTTAGGTTGAATAGCCTTTGAGACCCGGCCTTATGGAAGCAGGCCAAATACGGCGGAGCCATTTGTACGGCATTGCCGACCTCAAACGATAATCGATTATGGTGGGGGAACTTTTATCAATTCGTTTTACCATTAAATAAGGGTCATAGCCGGCAATAAATTGACTTATTCGATTTTGAAAAAGATGGTCGTGGTAACGATGCCGTCGGTTAAAATAGACGGCATAGCCCGTCAAAAGCCTTGTCATTACGGTAGCGGTCGGCATCGTCCAAGAAGATTTTCCGGCGTTGCATTCCACGTACGATGATGGGGTGAAATGCGTCGCCGCATCAATTCCGGCTTTTCGTGGTATACCGGAAACAAGCAGCAGGCAATTTTATCATGTCAATCAATATGCCAATGCCGGATGGCGCCCCCAGTAATCAAATCTTTCTTGATACAGTCAATCAGTTCTGTAATGGATTTAACCATAATTGACCTTTACTGATCACCCGCGCTGCTTTTTGCGTCGCCGCATTAGCATGGTTCTGTGTCTTTATCCTGTTTTCTATAAAATTTAAGAAATTCAGAGGGAGAAAAAATATTTACCCCCTTAAAAACTAAAAAAGGATAATGTTTTCTATTTCCTGTGACTAAAGATTTTATCATTCCGGCGATGGCAACTTCGAGGAATGGTTCATCGTCGGGATCCGGCAAACGATTCTTAAGCGGCGAACTTGAAGTAAACTGGCCGTATTTCTTTATAAAATCAAGCAATATGCCAATATGGTCCTTATTAAATTTAAACTTTGGACGGTAAAGAACATCCTTATACTCTGCTAAAATCCTGGCATCTATATACACTGTAAGTTCGCCTGAGAATACCATCTGAACAATTTTACCGCTCGGGCCGAAAGGGGTAAGCAGGCCAGAGATAAGAACATTTGTGTCCAATACAATTTTCATCTTTTACGTTTAGACCTTATTACTTCAATTTCAGCATTTATCTCATCCATGGATATCATATCAGTCCCCTTTTGAATGGAATCGTATTGAATTGATGCCAAGGCATTCGTCGCTTGAGCGCGTCTAAAGGCAGTTAAAACTTGTTCAAGATTGTTTTCATTAATAGCTGAAAGAAGAGCTATGGGTCGACCGTTGCTTGTCACGACCATTTCCTTTTGCTCCGGTAAATCCTTCCAAACTTGTGAAGATTTTGTCTTTAAATCTCTGACACTTAAGAATTTCATAGTTTAACCTCCGATTGAGTCTCAATAATATACCTAATTGAGACTCAAGACAAGTGATTTTCTTCACACAGAAGCAGATGTATGTGTTTGAGGTGATCATATAATTAAAAAGTTAATCCGAACCTTTTCTCTGCCTCGAAAAGTCAATACATCCAACGTCGGCGGTCCCTTACAAATTTTAAAAGAAACTTTTTTTATGGCAACGATGGGTAATATGCCAAATATAACTTGGGAGGTAATGTCGTCTTGCACACGGCAATTGAAAAATTTTCCTTAAACAGCCATTTTTTTGCGATAAAAAGATAGGTTTAAGCCCAAAATTCGTGTCGAATAATTTAAAACATCTTATCTTTCTAATAGGTTACCTTGGTCATACCCCCTATACCAGCCCCTATACCAACGCTTAGTAATTAACCGATTGTTTTTCGATTCCTCTCGGAATTACGAACAAATTCACGGGTTATTTTTTTGTTTTAATAATTTTTCCAACAACTACAAGAGCTGAATTGACCTCGCCTGCATCTATAACACCGGGAGTATCCCATTGCTTTTTTTATAAAATAAAGCAACGCTACATTGCCCCATTTCAGCAATTAATCGATATTTTTGTTTCAAAATGGCGGAGGGGTAATCGTGGCATGTTGTAATATATAACTTTTTGGCTACAATGGGTCAAACGTAGACTTGACCCCATTTCCATGACCCCATTTCCATTAATGCCCATGCCGCATTTGTCAGGCCGATCATCTTGGAGAGAGAGCAGCAGATGCTTCAGATTGTTTCGGCTGTTCTCGAAGCGGTTCATGAAGTACGCACGCTTTTTAGTGAGCTTGAAAATGTCTATCGCCGCAATCCCGTCATCTTGCGTGTTGTGGATAGTGCACGAGCGGAAGTGGTCCGACTGGCGCCTGAAACATTTATCGAAATTTATGATGCAAAATATTTGGTTCATCTGCCGCGCTATATCCGGGCCATCGGCATGCGGGCTCAGAGGGCAGGGAACAGTCCGGAAAAACATCAAACCCGTGAAAAGCTGGTAAATGGGTATACGGATCATTTACAACGGTTGTTAAAAGGGCTGACACCGCTGACAAGTGATGAAAAACGGGTGGCCGTTGAAGCGTATTTCTGGCTTCTGGAGGAATATAAGGTGTCGGTTTTTGCCCAGGAACTCAAGACTGCGGTGCCGGTTTCCCGGAAAAGGCTTGATCAGGCACTGAGCCGGATTGAACGGATGGCATAACTTAGCTGAAGGTGGAAGTGAAATAGTAGGGTGGGCTGTGCCCACCAAATCGGCAGAAGACCTTTTTGGGAGGATTGGTTTTTTTAATGGTCAATAGCCTTTGAGACCCGGCCTATTAAAGCAAGGCCAATACAGCGGAGCCATTTGTACGGCATTGCCGTACTCAAGGGGATATAATTATTTATGGCCGGGAGAGTTTTTATCTTTTATCAATCCGTTTTACCATTTTTTATGCTTACCCACCGCTTCTCAAGGTTCGGTTCATGATTCCACCAGTTGTGGAGCTGTTTCTCCGCATTGAACAGGATGTTGTTCTTCAGCTCTTTTTTCTCTCCTTTTTTTATTTGCCTCAGCCTGATTTTAGCGGTCCCTTTAAACGTCTTTTTATTTTTTAATCGGCCTGTTATCTCTATGTCATATTCCTCATCGGGATTCATGCCGGTAAGCGTGCCCATGGACTTAAACATGTTGAACCTTAGCATTATGACAGGTTTTTTGCTGTTTCTAATAAAACTGCTGCTGCTATGCCATTGCTTAAATCCTTTTTTTGTTTTGAGATCGCCGATGTTTCCCGAGTTCAGGATCGAAGCGATTTTGTCCACTCCTCTTAATTTATAGGTTTGTGGAGGGACTATTTCATTCAGACGGATTGATTCCCGGATTATGTCATTCACACTGTACGACTTGCCTTCACTGTCTCTGAGATCCCTGATAAGGCAGAGAATTGTAAGCTTTTCTGAAAGAAATTGAGGCAGATTGCTTGTTTCTAAATGATCATTTATCCAGTTGTACAGATCGAGGCTCCATCTTTTGGGATGTATCTTTGTGCTCGCTGTCAGGATCGGGGGCGGTGTGTAATCCATGTAGTCCCATATCTCCTCGTCTGTAGCAAATTCGAAAGTCGTTTTCCACAAGCCATTCTCTTTTATATAGAAAGACGGCCCTGTCATAATAGCCCCATCATTCCCATGGCTTTCAACTATCAATAAAATGGCGTGCTTGTAAGCTTTTTTGTTAATGATATAGGTTTTATTAAAATTTTTTACAGCTTCTATTTGTTGGTTTGGATCAATGTTAGAATCCTCAAAATCCTTTTTATCCTTTTCCGCCGATTCCTTAGTTAATGTGTCATAATACCATTCAAGGTCTCCTTTGATAAGAGCAGACAGACCTGCAGCAAATGTATTTTCCGGGGTATCATATATTGCCTGGTCTTTATCTATAATCTCTACTTTTATGGGATATTGACCTTCTCCGGCATAACTAATACCTATAACTAAAAAGACACTTAAGCATAACAAAAATAATATAGCACATCTAAAGCTCATTGATTTTGCCATTTTTATATAGTTTTACCTCCATAATTGCTAATTTTTATTTTAAAAAGGGAGATCAATTGTTACAGGCGAAAGATTATTCTGCTGAAAATATGTTTTACTCACTGTGAAATTGCCCACTATGTTTAGGCTTGGAATTTTTATTGTGCTACTAACCTCTGCCGTCAATCCCTTCCAGTCAGTTGTAATCTTCAGTTTTGTCAGGTCCTCTATTGAGAATTTCTCAAGTATGCTTGTTGAGCCTTTTATCTCTGCTTTGAGTATAATGACTTCAGGAAATTTCCCTGTGATTTCGCCCCCCACCTTAACTTCGGCAGTAAGATCGCCTCCTCCTGTCCATTCTGATTTGTTATCACACGAGTTGTAATTTCCTGACATCTTGGCATCTGATCCTGCCGAAAGGCTGACATTCAAAGCGTCCGCTGATACATACTCCTTGATCTTAGGTGGTACAGGAATTCCTACGATCGTGAATGGACCGGCATTTACGGATAAAATGACATCCAAGCTCCCGTTCATTGAGGGGGCAACTCCGAAACTGCAGCATTCCTTAAAATTTTTAAATTTAGTGCCCACGGAAAGATCCGTCTTGTCTCCAAGCCCTATAATCTCCAATGGTTTTTTTACGTAATTGGGGATCTCAAAAGCAATACCTGTTGTAGTTTTTACATCGCTGTTAACAACAGTAATCGCCATCGTTGCCTCATCCGAACCCGCTCCTGCCCCACTATAAGCCGTTACGGTTACTTCAGCGGATTGTGATGATGTGCTGAATGACAGCGGGCTGACTATCACAAAATCCTCAAATCCGGGTGGGCTGGTAACGATGGTAAAATCCCCTTTGGCTAATGTCCTTCCGGAATTGACACAAGATGGTCCGGTGATTGATTCTACTCCAAATACGGTGACATCATGCGTGGCAGAACATGATGTCCCGCCTCCGGGGGGAAGATATTGAACTTGAATTGTTGCAATTCCCGGGGATTCTCCAAAAAATGTTGCACCGGAGGTGCCTGGAATAAGGCCTGTTTGTTCCGTCCAGTAATAGGTCCCACCTGGTGGGACGCCGGAGGCGCTGAGTTCAATAGCGTTGCCTGCCCCCACAACTGCCGGGCCGGTTATGCTTACGTTACAATCTTCCTTTACCGTTATCGTATGTGTATCGTAACACGGTTCGTCGGCATCGGGCGGTGTATATGCTACATCTATGGCTACTTTACCAGGATTCCAGCCCGTAAACTCAGCGGTTGAGCCGTCCGCTATGAGCCCCGGCAGCGGGGTCCATGCGTAAGTGCCGCTTGACGGGTCTCCTTGGGCGGATAATGCTATCGGATCGCCGACAGATGCCTCAGCAGGCCCGCTTATATTTACGTAACATGTGCAGACCCATAGCCACTTACTGGTAGTACATTTTTTACCCCTTGGTGTTGTGTATGTGATTCCAACAAGGATGTATTGGGAATGTGAGGGCTGGTAACCTGTCAAGCTGGCTGTTGAACCATCCGGCACAAGATTGTGCGTATTGTACCAGGAATATGAACCGCCTTCCGGAGTACCTGACGCGGAGAATGTAATGACCTGACCAATTTTTATCACATTCGGGCTCTCTAAGATCACATCGCATTCCCAGGCATATACGGATGTGCAGGCAATAAGCGCTAAGAAAAATGCTGAAATATTGAAAATATAATATTTTTTCAATCTATGCACCTGCTTATCGCTTTCACCGCTTTTTCCTCCCACATATCATCTCCTTCAATCATCCGGTATTCTTTCACGGCTTCATCAACCCGCATTTCGTCCTCATAAATTCTGCCCAGTTCATATCTTGCATATGGAATTTCTTTGTCGTCCGGATAGTCTCTAATAAAAATTTTGAGAAATTTTTTAGATTTCTGAAAATCTTGCCTGTTTCTGAAAATCCTGGCAAGCCAGAGGTATGTCTGAGATTTTATATATTCAATATTTTCGTTCTTTTCAGCATTTGGCAGGTCACTTTTTTGTTTTTCGGTAATCTCCAAAATTCGTTTAGCGCTTGTTTCAGCGACATCAGGCATATCCAATACAACGGCATATTTTTCTATAAGCCAGTGAGTCCTTAATGCCGCATATGTATTTTTATTTTTGGAAATAAACTTCCTTGCGGAAGATAGTCCAAGACTGAAAGTTGCTGATGCAAGTTCATCAAACCCTTTCCATTTCAAATCCCTTGCCAGATTTAATTGTGTCTCAAAGTCGGATATCCCGTTGACAATGTCCGCAAGTTTTTTTGCTTCATCCTTTACAAAGTTCATGTCCGCATCACGTGCCCAGTAACAATCAAGTAACCTTGAGTACGCCTTGAGAGCAAAGAAAGAGTGTGAAGGATATTTGTTAACGTAGCCTGCAAAGTATTTTATAGCTGAATCCCAATCTTCACGGCTCTGAGATTCCCTGCCCAAAAGAAACAGAGCCTTTCGTCCATATGTAGTGCTTGAATATTGGTCAGTAATGTTCATAAGAATCTTTGAGCCTTGCGCTGCTTCATCACACTTCAAACAGGTTACAGCAAGTTTATACATGTTGCCTGGCGAGAGATTCTCAATTCCGGATATTTGCCCGATCAGCCTTTCGAGTTGATCGATATCTTTTCTTTTGTGGTAGATGGTTAATAATTTAGAATACGTATTTATCATGGCGCTTGAATTAGAGACGTTGGAATCAAGCCCTTGCTCAACGATTATCGCCTTTAACAGATGTTCCCCATTGGTCTCTTCTCCGTAATTAAGAAACAATGTCGCAAGTTTGTACTCATCATTCAGATCAAAATCAGCGTTAGGATAGTTTGACTGTAGCGTTGCAAGCAATAAAGCCGTTTTGTCGGTTTCTTGCCTTGATTGGTATATCTTGAACAGTTTTGAACAGGCACGCAACATGGCCTTAATATTGTAAGCGTAATAGTTCCCTTCTTGTTCCCTTATAACCTGTTCGAAGATGTCGACGGCATCTCCGAACAGGTTGTTTTCAGCATATATTCTGCCAAGTGTATAGAGGTTTTTTGCTTTGAAAATATCATTCAAATAAGCATTTTTTAATTTTTCGAGCCATATATCAATTTCTTCTGTTTGCCCGTTTTCCCTGAGAATATCGAATAGATTTGAATACGCCATGAGTAGATTTCTTATGTAATATTGTTTCTTTCTGTGATAGCTCGCGTATTGGGATCCTGTGGTGGTTGGATGGGATTCGATATAATCTTGAATGTAGAGTATGGCCTCCTCGGTCCTGCCTTCGGCAATGGCAATATTGCTCTTCGTCAAAAGGTAGTATTTGTCTGAAGATAAAGCACTGCCGGTAAACAGCAGGATAAAAACCGCTGGTAGAAATGATATTTTTATGACCCGGTTCATTTGTTTGGTATCCCTTGAAGTATTGCTTTTACAAATTCGACAATATTTATACTTGTTCGAAGAGATGGGTTTGCCCTTTCAAAATTTGCCCTGGCGTTTAGGCCTGCCCTGTCCGTTATTATCCGCAGGATACAAACCGGGGTTTTGTTGTTTGCATAACAGACCTGGGCAATAGCGGCCGCACCCATGTCAACTGCAGCGGCCGTGAATTTTTTTGATAGCCAGCTTTTTTTTTGTTCAGAAGATATAAACTGATCCCCGCTGACTATGCCGCCTTCAACGATTTTGTTGGCGGCACCTTTTATCTTTCCTGCATAAATGAGGGCCGATTTTTTCAACGACTTATCCGTCAAATTATAGCCCGGTTCATCCTGGCTCGTCCCGTCAGGGACTCTGCCCCATACAAAGCCATAGGGTTTAACTGTGCCGAAGTCATGCTGATAAACTTCATTGGCAATTACACCATCACCAGTGTTTAGGCTTTTTTTTATAGCCCCCGCCGGGGCTATAGATACGACAAATGTTATAGGATAATTAGAAAACAGGGCCTGGGTGGTTATGGCATTGTTCACCTTGCCCATGGGGGATCTGACCAAAACAACATCTATATTATCTATCTTGCCTGAATAGAACGCCCTACCGGCCTTTTTTGAAATTTTTTTTATTTCCAGGCTGTTTTTTACCTGTTCCAGATTTGAATTAAAGGCAACTATTATTCCGATATCAGCGGAGCTGATGCCCATTGAGATTAATACCAGAATTGACGCTATACACCCTATTTTAAAATATTTCATCGGTTATGTGAATAATGGACCAAGCTGTTCAAGAAGTCTGCTGCCTGTTTTGGGATTTACCATTTTTACAAAATGGATCTTTCCCAATAATGAGAATTTGAACTCGCTCAGGGTGTAAGCATAAGGGTTATTCAGGTGTTTTTCTTTTTTGGCCCATTTTGCGACTTCTTGCTTAATGTCCTTGTGGTGACAGTTATAGATTACCGCCCTTAATTTTTTAATTTCTTTTTTAGTGATATTGGGCTTTTCGTTCACCACAATACCGGTAATCTTCTGTCTCCCGGTCTTTCTCAATATCCTCATCTTTGCCTCATTTATTTCAAAGCCCTCTTCTCTCATTATTTCTTTAAAAAAAGGTATCAATTTATTTATTTCGCTATTATTACTCGAAACGGTTATATCATCTGCATAGCGGGAGTAATCAAAGCCCATTTTGTCTCCCAGCCTGGAGAACCTCTTGTCCAATCTGGTACTTACTATATTGGCTATGGCAGGGCTTGTCGGGGCGCCTATTGGTAATCTTCCATTATGGGTGACCAATTTGGTTAGAAGCAGGGATACCTGACGCGGATGACCCAATGAAATAAACATACCCAATACCCTTTTAAAAGATATACTGGGGAAAAAATCTTTTACATCCATCTTAATAACGATTTTTTTCCCTATATGCCTTTCGGCATTGGTAAGAATGGATCTTCGCTTTCGAAACCCTTCCGCGTGGGAATTTAATCCTACCTTTTGTAAAAGATCGTCCAAAAGTTTTCTTTGAATTCCTTTCAGATAAGCCTTTGGAGCAAAGATCTCTCTTTTGCCCCCATCTCTTTTTTTTATATTAAAACAGGTATAATGCTGTATTTTATCGTTAGCCAGCCAGTTTAATCTTTTAGTGGATATTTCCAGAAAATGGGCAAGGTGGGATGAAGTAAACACACATCTGAACCCCCTCTTTTGCATTTCTAAGAAATAGGAGGCTAAAAAGTCCAAAATTCTGTGATCAAGATGTTTGTTTTTATCGAGGAACTCCTGCAGTCCTTTGTCTTTGATACTTATCGGATTACCATAGAAACGAATTTCTTTGCCCTGATCTAATCTCAGCCCGGCATAGGCCACAATCAGATCAATAATTTCGGGTTCAACCCCGGCTCTTTGATTAGAGAGTCTGAGATTTTTAATAAACGTTGTTTTATTATTGCACAAGTATCCGTGATCCATTTTTTTATTCCATAAAAAAATGATACCGGGGCCATATTTTACTTGATATACCGGCGTCCAGTCAGTGGACGCCGTGCGAAGCAAGTTAACGCGCATGCATAGCGTAACACTATACTACTACTCTAAAATCCATGGCCCCGGTATCAAAACTTAATTTCTTCTAATGAAAAATTCGGTTTTTTTGTATTTTTCAGATATCTGTGGTTTGGAAATGGAATCTGACAGCATGCAAAGGTACCACCGCTGTTTATACTATTTTTTTTAACACAATGGCTGGAATTCTCACAGATGATATCGTGTTTAAGGGTATTTATGTTTATCCCGCAATCATGGCAATATAGCGATTCCGGGTAAATGAAGGAAGAAAGATATGACTTGGAATGTATATTAAATGATCCGCAGTTTGTACATCGGACAGCTTCCTTTAGATTTGTAGCCCGACTTAAACCAACCCCTATGCCTGTTACACTAAGGAGGGTGGTTTTAGAGGCAGTTTCTTTTAAAAATTCTCGTCGGGTTAGCTCTCCAGCCATAAAACCATATTCTTTATGTCTGCTGTTAAAGGAGTGAATTAATCCATTGTAGAACATTTTGTCATTATTCTGTCAAGATAAATTTTTTAAGAGCTACTATGACTGAAAATTGATGGGTATTGGGGTGAACCTGGTATCCGTCCAGTCTGGTAATTTTCATTATTCATGTATGATCATTCGATTTGAATTTTCAGCATTTTGTTAACATTCCCGGGTAGATGTCTGCAAGGTGGGTATAGTAGGAGGCTTCATCCGGGCGCCCGCGCTTGCGGCATCCGGCAGCATAGATCGTACATTTTTTTTGAAAAACCGCAATCGCGGCCTTTGACTGGGACGGTGTAAGCTGCCCGCTTTGAACTATTTTATGCAGGGCCTGAACCCGAAAACGGTCCAGGCCCGGAGCCCTTGAAAGCTGGTCGGAATGACCGCCGCGTTTTATAACCAGCGGATCATCCACAAGGTATATGGGATATCGGCAACTGACCCGCAGCCACAGGTCATAGTCTTCACAGGCCGGCAGATTTTCATCAAAACAGCCGATCTCCTTAAAAAGTTCTTTTTTTATCATCACTGCCGAAGGACTGACCAGGCACAGGTCCAGGGACGGCTCAAAAATCATGCCGGATGGTTTTTTATGGTATTTTTTGGGATTGACCCGGACGCTGTTTCGTATCCAGATTTCCTGGGTCTGACAGATCAGGGCCTTTGGCCGGCGGGTAAAAAAATCCATCTGGCGGCTCAGTTTCTGCGGCAGCCATGTATCGTCCGAATCGAGAAAGGCCAGAAAATCGCCCCGGGCCTCTGCTATACCACGGTTGCGGGCCGCGCTCACTCCGGCGTTTGTCTGCCGGATCAGTTTCAACCTACCGGCGTATCTATCGATCAGATTTGACGTATTATCACTTGATCCATCATCTACGACAATCAGTTCAAAATTTTGATAATCCTGAGCTAGGACGGAATCGATGGCTTCCGTCAGGGTCCATGCGCGATTATAGGTCGGTATGATGACGCTTATCATGTGGTTTTTTTATTCAGCAAAAAATTTAATCTTCTTTGTCAGGCCACAAATCTTACGAGCCGGCTCGCGGGCCAACTGTCACATCTAACACGAATAAACCGGCGCTGTTGAAAAAGGAGTATGCCGCGAATAACAAATCGGAGGTACCAAATTATAAATAAATTTCGAACCATAGCTCTTCATAAATGAATTGATTCCCATGTAAAAATATTTTATCAAAAAAATAAATTAAATTAAATCAAATTAAGGGTAGGATTTTATAGCAAAACCCTGCCTTGATAATAAAACAGCTATACGATATCTTAATTTCACTCGCCTTTATGATAATGAAAATTGCCGTTGGATTCCCGACTTCAACTATATGTTGGGCGTCAACCGGTTATAGTGTAACCACCTGAAATTTTTCTCATTTCGACTTTTTAAAAGGTATTCTTACTTTCGGAAAGAACGGGACGCAGGCTTGGAACAATTTGACAAAAATCATCCTTATCTATGATAACAAGATCTCTCTTGGACGATGAATCGTTTTTATTTTAATTTTTAAATTCGCAATTTGTCAATTCAGGCCAATGCAAGCATGGAAAACTGATAATGTTCCAAGAAATGGTGCATTTTTCAATAAAGTATATAGTCCGGTTTGTGTGAGTTATCGCTATGTTTTAAAAATAAGGAGCGTGGAAAGATGTCTAAAAAAATATCATTAGTTGTGTCGATAATCATGATCTGCATGTTTTTTGGCGGTGCCGCAGTGCCGGCCGCTGAACGTTTTACAGATAATGGAAACGGCACGGTTACTGATCACAAACTAGGTATTATGTGGTCAAAGACCGACAACCGTGGTGATATCGATTGGATACAGGCAAATAGATGGGTTAAATACACCTTCCCTGATGCCATTGAAGCAAAATATTATGATTGGCGTCTGCCGACACTGGAGGAGCTTAAAAGTCTCCATGTGCGAGATAAGGCATACAAGTTAAAACGGATTGCGGCCAGAAAGTGAAGATCGTGCCCGACATACGGTTGAGCTGCGGATGGGTCTGGACATCGGAGAAAGAAGAGATTACAGCCAGGCTGTTCAATTTTAATCGCGGGTACTATTACACAGACCGAATGTCGAAAAGGCGGGCCTACCGGGCCCTGCCGGTGCGCGATCTGAAATGAGTCAGATTTTCAAAATGCCTAACCCGGATAAAGTTGAACAAAATTGAAAAATTGAATAATTGCGGTGTCGGTGAGCTCATGCTGAGGAATCGAAGCGATCTGTTTTTTTATAAGCTAAATCAATATATTGAATTTTTTTTGAATCGTTGCTGAGTTTTTGATTTTCAGTTTGTAAATTTCTGGGCATAAAATCATTACGTTAAAAAGGTTTATTTGTTAAATACATAACGCATTCTGAAAAAACGGTTTTATTTAAATTGAAATTCAGCATGTAAACTTGGTTTAGTAAAAAAAGAACATTCTTCTGAGAAATAGTTTTTTCTGTTGTTTTCGGCTTTTTAGGGCAAGAATTGTAGCCCTCTCCGAAATTTGAGATAATCAGGATCTATTGCTGATAACAAAGTCAAATTGGTGAAATATCTAAATCTTGCGGTAAAAAAGGATGTTCTTGAAAGAACAAAAAGGTGTGTTACTTAGCTTTTGGATGCTCGGATGTCTTTGTTGGGCTTTTGTCTATTTTTTTGCAGGTTGTGCACGTACGCCGTTAAATAAGAATAGTGGGATTTCTTCCAAAGAAGCTTTGAACCCTCAAAGTATGCTGGTTTACTTAAAATATGTTCAAGAAAATCAAAAAATATTAATCAGATATATTCTCAGTTCTATCGTAATTACGAGTACTTGGTTGATTCAAATTCCGGTGCAACACGTATTCAAAATTTAATTAGTCCGGAACTGGCCCATTTAATAACTGGCAAAATTATTACAAAGAACCAGGCTAAAACGGAAAAAGTAATTGAATGCTTTAACTATATTATTCGTCATTTTAAATATTTTCCAATGCCTGAAACCTGGCCAACCATTTCTCAGACTCTAAAAATTCGAAAAGGTGATTGCAAAGGTCTTTCTTTACTGCTGCTTTCTGTATTAGTTTCTTTTGATATTGAGTGTTATTGCGTATTCCGCTCAAACTGACCAGCTGTTCCGGAGGATACTGACCACCCGTTCCGCTTTATTGTGACCAGTTGTTCCGTTGCAAACTGACCACCTGATCGGAGCGAAGCGACGCCGGGTTTTCATTGACTCGTTTAAATAATAATTAACAAAGAAGGAGGATAAAAATGAAAAAGTTAAGATTGTCAACAGCCTTTGTGATATTACTCACAGCACTTGTTTTGGCTATCGGTTGTGGTGAAAAAAAAGATGAAAAAGTCGCTGATACAAAGGATAGTGGAAAGCAGGTTTTCGTCACCATCGGAACCGGTGGTATTACCGGCGTCTACTATCCCACCGGCGGCGCCATTGCCAAAATGGTCAACAAGAAACGAAGTGAATACGGCATCCGGGCCACGGTGGAATCCACCGGAGGGTCGGTGTTCAACGTCAATGCAATCATGTCCGGAGACCTGGAATTCGGTGTTGTCCAGTCCGACCGTCAATACCAAGCCTATAAGGGTATTGCCAACTGGAAAGACAAGGGACCTCAAACAGACCTTCGTGCAGTATTTTCCATCCATCCTGAAAGCGTGGATTTGATTGCTGCGGTGGATGCCAATATCAACTGTGTTGCGGATCTCAAAGGCAAACGCGTCAATATCGGTAATATCGGTTCCGGTTATCGAAAAAATGCCATAGATGCTCTGGAGGCCAATGGCCTGGATTACAAAAAGGATTTTCATGCGGAAAGCTTAAAGGCCGCCGAAGCCCCCAGCCTGATCCAGGACGGCCGGATCGATGCCGCCTTCTATACAGTCGGGCATCCCAGCGGGTATTACAAGGAAGCTACCGCCGGAGTACGCAAGGTAAAATTTGTTCCCATTACCAATATAGAAAGTCTTCTCGAGAAATATCCCTATTATGCCAAAGCAGCCACTTTGATGAAGAACTATCCGGGAGCGGTAAATGACGAGGAATCAGTTCAAACGTTCGGCGTCAAGGCAACTTTCGTGACGTCCATCAAAGTTCCCGAAGATGTTGTATACGCCATTACCAAGGAAGTGTTTGATAATTTTGATACCTTCAAGAAACTTCATCCAGCCTACGAAGGCCTGACCAAAAAAGGTATGCTCGAAGGCCTGTCCGCACCATTTCATCCGGGTGCATTGAAATATTATAAGGAGGTCGGTCTGAAATAAACAAAGGCCGAATTTTTTTAAAACCCTTGTTGCCGGTGCCCATTATCTCATCCCCCTGGCCCTGCTGCTGTACGAACTGATTATTGTACGGCATTCACCGGAAATGGCCGCTTTTCGTGCCACCCTACTCATGGCCCTCGTCATGTTTTTTCAACAGCCCGTCAAAGCCTATTTTAAAAATGAGCCTATCGGGTCCGCGTTCAAGCAGGGCATCGTCGATATTTTTTCTGCATTGGCATCCGGCGCTCGGAATATGGTTTCCGTAGCCCTGGCCACTGCGGCCGCCGGTATTATTGTCGGTGTTGTGGCACTGGGACTTGGCCAGTTAATTACCGCCATTATCGACACGCTGTCCATGGGCAATATTTTCCTTATGCTGGTGATTACAGCGCTGGCCAGCCTGATCATCGGTATGGGACTCCCCACAACCGCAACCTATATCGTCATGGCATCCCTGACAGCGCCGGCCATCGTGACTATAGGTGGTATGAACGATTTTATCGTACCGCTCATGTCCGCCCATCTGTTCTGCTTTTATTTTGGTATTCTGGCGGATGATACACCGCCGGTGGGGCTGGCCGCCTATGCGGCGGCTGCCATTGCCAAGTCGTCGCCGATTGCCACGGGTATTCAGGGCTTTATGTATGACATTCGGACGGCAATTTTGCCGTTCATGTTTATCTTTAATGCTGATCTGATTCTGCATAACATCCATAGCTGGTCCCAGGGCATCCTGATATTTTTGATGGCCTGCATGGGCAATTTTGCATTTGCTTCGGCAACGCAGGGATGGTTCGTGGCCCGGGTTAAAATCTGGGAAGTCCCATTTTTGCTGGCTGTTACCCTGACCCTGTTCCGACCGGACCTGATTTCATCCTGGCTCGGAATTCCCCATGAACAGCGTTACTGGGCCTATCCCATTGGTCTAGCCATTTTCGGACTGGTTTATCTGATGCAAAGACCCCGCATCCCGAAGGATGTTCCGGCTCCGGCAATCTAATATTGATGGATTTGTCAATTGACAAGGGAAAGCGATATGAAACAAATTAACAAAATTATGGTAGCCCTGGGGTTCACGGACTATGCCCAGGGAACATTCGATTATGCGGTAAGCCTGGCCGAAAGCCTTGGTGCCGAGCTGTTCATCGCCAGCATAATCAATTCCAAAGACGTTGATGCTGTAGCGGCGATCTCTTCCCTTGGGTACGAGGTCAATGGCGAGCATTATATACAGGGCATCAAGGAAGAAAGAAAAAAGAAGCTGCAGGAGATTCTCGACAAATCCCCCTGCACCAAAGAGAACATTCGGGTTGTCTTCAAAACGGGCCATCCCATTGAAGAACTGCTGAAGCTTACGCTCGAGGAAAATGTCGATTTACTTGTCATGGGGGTTAAAGGCCGCACGGATCTCAAAAATATACTGGTGGGGTCGGTGGCTGAAAAAATGTTCCGCAAATCGCCGGTACCGATTTTATCCTACAGGGATGAAAAGAGCTCCCGCCGGCTGCGAAAACGGATAGCCTCCGAATAAATGATTCATAGAAATAGGGGTCGTGGGAAATAATAAGTAAGATGGGGTAAATTATTTTTTCCGCGGCCCTTACTGTTTGGGGATGGTTTTGTGCGAGCGGAGAAATGGGTGGATGTCAAATCTGATTCAGGACTTTTTGTATTTTTGTTGACAATCTTTCCATATTAAAGGGCTTTTGAATAAACTCTTTACAACCCTTTTGCAGTATTTGCCTGGCCTGATCGTTGATGCTGTATCCGCTCGAAAGCAGGACGTTGACATCCGGATCGATTTTTTTTAACCGGTCAAATGTCTGGCCGCCGCTGAGTTTCGGCATGATCATATCCAGAATGACCAGCGTTATTTTGCCCATATTGGCTTTATATAGTTCTATGGCCTCCAAGCCGCTTTTGGCGGTGATTACATGATAACCAAGACTCTTCAGCATCAGGGAACCCACCTCGGCCACAATATCCTCATCATCAACCATCAGGATGGTTGTATCTTCCTGGAACGATGTATCGTGGGCATGCTTTTCATCTGTATCGTTCTCCATCTGTGCGTCTGTGGGGGATTCCTTTTTTTTAGCCGGTAGAAAAATTTGAAAGGTGGTGCCAATGTCAGGCTTGCTTTCAACTTTGATAAAGCCACCATGATTTCTGATGATGCCATGGACTGAAGCCAGGCTCAGTCCCGTCCCTCGACCCCTTTCGCGGGTTGAAAAAAAAGGTTCGAATATTCTCTGCCGGGTTTCTTCATCCATTCCAATGCCGGTGTCGCCGATGGACAGCCTGACGTATTTGCCGGGATTGACTGAAAACGGCTGAACATCTTTTTCAGCAAGAACAACATTGCAGGTTGCAATGGAAAGCGTTCCCCCCTGGGGCATGGCCTGGGCCGCATTGACATATAAATTCAGCAGTATCAGATCGAGCTGTCCCTGGTCGGCATTTATGGTCCATAGATCCTCCTGAAAATTTTCCTGGATTGTAATTTCTTTGCGTGTACGGCTGAACATGAGGGCGGAGCTTTTAACAACGGCATTGATACTCAGAGGATGCGGCTCGTATTTTCCGCCCCTGGCAAATCCAAGCAGCTTTTTGGTCAGATCGGCACCGCTGGTAATCAATTGTTCGATGGTATTCAGTTTTGTATAATGCGGGTGATCTTTGTCCGTGGTGAGGAGCATGAGTGATACATTCCCCTGCATTGCCATGAGCAAGTTATTAAAATCATGGGCAATACCGCCAGCTAGGGTGCCGATTGACTCCAGGCGCCGGGTTTCCTGAATTTTCAATTGCAGGTCTTTGTTTTGTTTTTCAGCCTGTATGCGATCGGAGACATTTCGTACCAGTCCCTTGAAACCGGCAGGATGCCCGTTTTTGTCTCTGATCAGAGACGCCGAAATTTCCAGGTACATGACTTTGTCGTCTTTCCGGACCCGGTAATCTTCAATGATCGCCGGTTTGCCGGTTTTATACATCCGGTTGAAGATCCGGTACATTTTTTTTGCAGTTGCAGGGGATGTATATTCACGGTTATCCAGATTCAGCAATTTATTTTCGGGGAGACCGACAAGTTCACACAACGGTCTGCTGACAAACACAAGGGTGCCTGCCAGATCGACCTCAAAATAACCTTCCGGTATATGGTTGATTGTATCGCGGTAAGTTTTAACGGTTTGCGGCGGCGGGTTTGCCTTTTTGAGAGAAGAGATAGTTTTTGTCATTATTACCGGATTGCTTTTACCTGTTAAAGGTTATTTTATTGGATCATTTGTTTTTGTGGTCTTTGACAGGGCCTGTCTTCGATGCGTGCAGATTATGGAATCGCGCAAAATGAGGTAGTCGCCCGGATTTGTGTTATGACCTCTTCGTAATACTAATAGGATAAACATCGATCTTTTATACAGCTGGTAATATAATATGAAAGCAAGATTCTGTCCACTGTTATTTTTTAAACGGTAGATTTTGATTCAATATTTCCTGTGGTCGAAAAATCGTTTACGAGCGGAAGTTTATGGAATAAAAGGGGCAGAAGTACTGCCTATGGACAGATTCAGGATGATAATCCTATGCCATGAATTTTTTCGTTACAGTGAGGACATCGCCCGTCGCCGGTCATGTTACACCGGACCGTATATCCTTTGCGGTCGATCACAGTTGTTCCGCAGTTGCTGCAAAATGTGTCAGACCCGTTTTTTGTGGCTACATTTCCGATATAAACATATTTAAGTCCGGCATTTTTACCAATTTTAAAGGCCGCAGTCAGGCTTTCAACCGGTGTTAAAGGGGTGTCCAAAAGACGGTAGGCCGGATGAAAGCGACTGATATGCCATGGGGTTTCACGGCCCAGGGAATCGGCAATAAATTCGGCCAGCGCTGCAATTTCATGCTCGTCGTCATTCAGTCCGGGAATCAGCAGAGTGGTTACCTCAATCCAAATACCGGCGGTTTTCATGTGTTTGAGTGTTTCCATGACCGGGGCCAGTCGGGCAGAGCAGTATTTTTTATAAAAGCTGTCGTTGAATGCTTTTAAATCGACATTGGCGGCATCTATGAACTCAGATGCCATTTCAATGGCTTCCGGCGTCATGTAGCCGTTGGTGACAAATATGTTCTTCAGGCCTTTTGCGCGAGCCAGCCTGGCGGTTTCCAGGGCATACTCAAAAAAGATCGTTGGCTCGGTATAGGTGTAGGCAATACTTTGGCAATGATTTTTCAGTGCCTGGGACACAATATCCCGGGGAGTAAAATTTTCTCCCGGTACCAGGCCGGAGCGGTCAGCGGGCATTTGAGCAATATCAGCATTCTGGCAAAAACGGCATTTAAAATTGCACCCCACCGTTGCAATGGAATAGGATCGGCTTCCGGGCATCATGTGATAAATCGGTTTTTTTTCGACAGGGTCGACATGGCCGGCAACAATCTTGCCGTATACCAATGTCTTCAGAGTTCCGCCCCTGTTTTCGCGAACATTGCAGATTCCGCGTTTGCCATCGGTTATAATACAGCGGTGATGGCATAAATTACATTGTACAGCCTTGTTTTGCAACACTTCGTAAAGATAAGCTTCCATGAGCAATGACCCTCTGAAAGGTGACCCTATGATAAGTGAAAAGTGAAGATTGAAGAGTGAAAAAATTACGGAATGCTATCGATTTTATTTATAAAAAGACAGAGCGCAACGATACCACAAATTTTTACTATTCAATCCCTTCCATCCTTTTTGTGGCGTATAGTATTGGCTATCCGACAACGGTTTCCTGTTTGGCTTTTGCATGATATTTTAAAGCCAGCGGACGGCTTCTGAACCTGGGCATCGGTATTACAGTGATACCCATAAATGTACCAAAGGGGTTTTTTTGCACCATTTTAGATTGTACCATCCGGCAGATAAAAGGGTTCATCGGATTCGGAAAATGGCAGATACTTTGCCAAGATACGGGAACATCCCCCAGTATGGAGCGGATCATCTGTTTTATTTCCCAGATGCTGAAAAAACGTGCGCGGTTATAGATCGTCGTGGCAAATATACCTTTGACCCGGCGCTGGATGCCTTTAATTGCATATCGATTGAGTACTCCTATAAATATTTTGTCGCGGGTGACCCGGAACGCCTCTTCCAGAGCCCTTTGAGGACTTTCGACAAATTCCAGGGTGGTTCCCAGACAGGAATAGTTGAATTCATTGTCATCAAAGGGAAGATCCTCTGCGAATCCGCGATGGAAATCAACCCTGTTTCCAATATGACTCTTTGCAATATCAATCATATAGGGCGATGGATCAATTCCGGTTACCTGCAGCCCGGCATCAAGCAGGCTCATGGTTCCCATGCCGATGCCGCATCCGATGTCAAGTACTGTTTTGCCGCTGATCGGCTGCATCATTTCGTGCATCAGACGATTCTCCAAAGCTGAAACAGCCCTGTTGCCCGGCCTGGCATACCACTTGTCATGATTCACAGCATCGTTAAAAGTAAACACATAGCCCATACCCGCCAATTTAAAAAAAAAAAATATTTTTATCAAGAGGAAAAAGTGACCGATAACGGCTTACCGTTATCGGTTCATGGTTGAAAAAACAAAGAATTGAAATCAATATCCAAAATGTTGTCAATCGGTGGGCCTTGCTCAAATGTTTGGGCTAAGTTGAACAGTTACCGTAATCGTAATCCTGCTCTTACTAATTCAGGGTCTGCCCAGTGCATTGCCTGTCTGCGTACTCCGCACAGGCAGGCACGCAGACGGGTTAGCGTAAAGTATTTTTTCCCTCGGCCCTTACTTGATTGACAAAATCATGAATTTTTTATAAGTAGGCATGAATAAAGATTGTCGGATAATTTTATGCAAATTTAAATATGCTCGGCCTGCCGGCCTGCATCATTCTTTAAGGAGAAGCTCCTGCCATGGATACACAGCCCACCATTGTTATGAACGGTAACGAATTTTCATTTGAACCAGGAGAAACGATACTGGAAGTTGCCCGGCGCAACAACATCGATATCCCGACACTTTGCTATTTAAAGGGTGCCAACCCGGTGGGTTCATGCAGGATATGCGTTGTAGAGGTCCAGGGTGCGGATAAACTGATGCCCTCCTGTTCTACCCCGGCGTCCGGTGATATGGTTATTCAAACCGAATCATCAAGGGTAGTTGAGGCCAGGAAGCTGATCATAAAATTGATGCTTTCGTCCGGTAACCATAATTGCGCAATCAGTGGACACGGAGAAGAGACCTGGACGGATTTTCAGATGCGAGTCCAAAAGGATGATGAGAGCAGCGAACTTTGCCCGGTCTGGGGGGACTGCAGGCTTCAGGATCTTGCCTACCGCTACCAGGTGACCGGCGACCAAGCTCTGGAAACAAAAGTCGCCTATCCTATGGAAACCGCCAATCCTTTTATCATTCGTGATTTTTCAAGATGCATTCAGTGCGGCCGGTGCGTTCAGGCCTGCAATGAAGTCCAGGTGAACAACGCCATTAAATTCGGATACAGCGGTCTACAGACAAAAATTATTGCCGGAGACGACAAACCCCTCAAGGACTCCGATTGTGTTTTTTGCGGTGAGTGCGTCCAGGTCTGTCCTGTCGGCGCCCTGGTCGAAAAAGATGCGCGGTATAAGGTTCGTCCGTGGGAGACGAAAAAGGTTCGAACGACGTGCAACTATTGCGGTGTCGGATGCCAGCTTTATCTGCATGTGAAAGACAACAAGGTTGTAAAGGTTACCGGGGTGGAAGAGGCGGCGCCGAATTACGGAAGCCTTTGTGTGAAGGGGAGGTTCGGTTATGATTTTATCAACTCTCCCGAGCGTCTGACCCATCCGCTGATCAAGGAAAATGGAGAATTCCGGGACGCTACATGGGAGGAAGCCCTTGATTATGTGGCCGGGAAACTGCAGGGCATAATGGATGAACATGGTTCGGACAGCATCGGTTTTTTAACTTCGGCCAGGGTTACCAACGAAGAGAATTATATCGCCCAGAAATTCGTAAGGGCGGCGCTTAAAACCAACAACATCGACCACTGCGCCCGTCTCTGACATTCTTCCACCGTGGCCGGTCTGGCCGCAGCTTTCGGAAGTGGTTCAATGACAAATACCATCGGAGATATTGAACAGGCGGATTTGATCCTGATTGTCGGCTCCAATACCACTGAAAATCATCCGGTACTTTCCGCCTTTGTAAAAAGGGCGGTGACGTTCAAGGGAGCAAAACTAATTGTTCTGGATCCACGGCGAGTCAAGATAGCCGACTTTGCCCACCGGCATATCCGACCGAACCTGGGAACCGACGTTGCCTGGATCAACGGCATGATGCATGTGATTATAAAAGAGGATCTTTACGACAAGACCTTTGTGGAAAACCGCACGGAGGGGTTTGAAGAATTAAGGTCGATCGTTGAAAAATATACACCGGAATTCGTGGAAGGCATTACCGGAATCCCCTCGCATCAGCTTACAGAGGCCGCCAGAATGTATGCCCATGCCAATGCGGCCAGTATCCTTTACTGCATGGGTATTACCCAGCATACCACCGGTACGGATAATGTGAAATCCCTGGCCAATCTGTCCATGCTCTGCGGCAATTTGGGTATTCCCGGCGGCGGCGTCAACCCGCTGCGGGGCCAGAACAACGTTCAGGGGGCCTGTGACATGGGCGGTCTGCCCAATGTGGTTACCGGTTACCAACCGGTGGCGGATCTTGCCATTGCAAAGCGAATGGAAAAAGCCTGGGGGTTTACCGGCTTTCCGACAATGCCGGGTCTGCAGGTCACTCAAATGATTCCCAAGGCCCTTGAGGGGGAGTTGAAAGCCCTTTATATCATAGGGGAAAATCCCCTGGTTTCCGATCCTGATTTGAATCATGCAGAAAAAGCCTTTCAAAATCTTGATTTTATGGTGGTCCAGGATATTTTCATGACGGAAACCACCAGGCAGGCAGATGTGGTACTGCCGGCCTGCTGCTTTGCCGAAAAGCAGGGCACTTTTACCAATACGGAAAGGCGGGTCCAGCGGGTACGCAAAGCAATCGATCCTCCGGGGCAGGCAAGAGAAGACTGGCGGATTATCTGCGATCTATCCTCCCGCATGGGCTATGATATGTCTTATGAAAATGCCGGCGAGATCATGGCGGAAATCGCCGAAGTCACCCCCTCGTATGGCGGAATCGACTATGGCCGGATTGAAAATGAAGGGATTCACTGGCCCTGTCCCACTGCCGAACATCCGGGAACACCGATTCTGCATACTGGGCAGTTTACCAGGGGCAGGGGATTGTTCCATGCAATAGAATGGATTGCGCCGGCTGAAGTTCCCGATGAAGAGTATCCCCTTTACCTGACCACCGGCCGGCTCCTTTATCACTACCACACCGGCACCATGACCCGGAAGTCAGAGGGACTCAATAACAGAGCCCCCGAGTCTTTTGTAGAGATGTCCCTGCCGGATGCCAAAAAGCATGACCTGTCGCATGGCGCAATGGTAACTATAAAATCCCGGCGGGGCAGTATCAACGTCCGGGTGAAAATATCAGACCGGGCCGTTAACGGTACTGTATTTATTCCATTTCATTTTGCCGAAAGTGCGGCCAATCGTCTGACCAATGCGGCCCTGGATCCTGTTTCCGGAATACCGGAATTCAAGGTCTGCGCGGTGAAACTGGAGGGTGTTGGGGATTGAGTTATGAATCCTGAACAGAGAATAATGAATGTGAAAATTTGCATTTCGTGCTTTTAAAATAATATTCGCAATATTTTACAAAATGATTCTCAATTCAATCAGATACTGTTAAATTGCCACCACTTTCCCTGAAGATTTTATACGTCGAATCGGGAATTTTTAACAACCGGAGGACCAATTCGTACAATTCGCCGTGCCTTTTAACTGCGGCTGATATGCAAACCCCCGCCTGCATCTTTCCCGAGTAGTGAACATTACGAAAGAAATACCTTGTATTGTTCCATGCGGGCTTTTTGGAATTTATTCCCTATCGCAGAATTGAAAGCATAAAACGGCTTGCCTGAAATGTTATTTTTTCATGATTTATAGTTAACTCATATGTACACTTCATTTTATAAGTTAAAAATAAAACCGTTTCAAATCAGTTCAGACCCTTATTTTATGTGGTTTGGAGAAAAGCATAAAGAAGCATTAGCAACGCTTAAATATGGAATTCTCGATAATAAAGGGTTCCTATTATTGACCGGAGATGTCGGTACTGGAAAAACAACTCTAATAAATTCATTAATTCAAAGTCTAAGCGATGATGTCATCTGTCAGAAATTTACAAACTGAAAATAGAAAATTGGCAATAACTCAATAATCAATGTA
>CAYQNS010000022.1:24873-34419 GCA_964418755.1 uncultured Desulfobacteraceae bacterium | reverse complement strand
ATTCCAAATAGTTATTCTACCATGCGCATGAAGGATAGGAAGCTTTACTCGCCTCCGGCGAGGTCATAAACAAAGCTGTTCTTCATGTTCTTCATGTTCTTCATGTTCTTCATGTTCTTCATGTTCTTCATGCGCTTCATGGTGAATAGTTGATGTGTATAGAGATTATACCTTCGGGGTTAATTTATCGTTTTCATGTCTTGCTGCCTGATCCGAATTGTATTTTTTTCTACCATGAAGCACATGAAGGACAGGAAGCTTTACTCGCCTCTGGAAGGGCTATAAACAGGTTTTGTTTCATGTTCTTCCTGCACTGGTTCATGGTGAATAATTGTTGTTGTATATAAAAAAACATACCTTCGAGGTTAATTTATCATTTTCATATTCGCGCCTTGGTGCCTGAGCAGCATTGTTTTTATTCTTTCACATCAAGTCAACAGGGTTGCCACGTCCTAAAAAATCTTTAAACTCATCCGAAATTCGTTCATCATTTGCAACTTTTCCCCAAAAATCGTGTGCCATTATTTTTATGGCATCAACACTATCCGCGGTGATGTTTATTCTTTTAGGCTCAGATGGACTAAAGCTATAGGGGAGAATCTCACCGCCGCTTTTTGGTGCAAACCCCATGGAGCACATGTCATATAATGGTAATAGTCTGAACACATTTCCATCCATTGCCAAACTCAAATTACCTGAATGCATGTCCGTATTATTAATCAGACGACCAAAGCACCACAAAATTTCTGCATCAAAAGCATGCTGCCAGCTAACCAGTTCTTTTTTTAGCAGCGCGTCCATGACTTGTGGCCAACTGCCCCCTATCCCCGAAAATTCAGCATCAATAGACTGAAGTGAGGTCATTGACATTCGTCCATATTCTCCGGATCTGTCAAATCGCACAGACTCCAGAAAGAGTCTGCCATCCATTTCCAAAAGCCTGGTTGCTGCGGCAGAAAAACCTTGGCTGTGGATAGCTTCTGCAGCGTGATATTCAGTGATTAGAATGTCACGCCATCGTATAGCAACGTCATTGTTTCCTTTAGGGGAGAATTTAACGATTACATGTGACAGATGATTGCCGCTAAACGCTGTAAATTTTGGCTGTGCTCCACCAGCCGAAGATCCTGGGATGACACCGCTCATTACGCTTTCCGCAAGTTCCGGATAGTCGTTATCCAGGGCAATGACAGGCTTTCGTCTGACGCGTAATAATGTTTGCTCGCCAAATTTAAAATTGCCGGGAAGATCGTCCCCGTTGGATACCAAATAACGCCCAATATGATTTGGATTCCAATGCCTTGGGTCAGTTGGGAAATCATCAGATTTAGAAGCCATCTCTTCTGCGATCTGTCGACCAAGAAATCCCTGCGGTCTCAAATCAAATAAAAAATATGGCAAATCCTCATAAAGGCCATCCTTGCTTTCCCCCAATAGCAAAGGGGGCATACCAGCGGCTGCCTCTACAAAGAAACCGCCATGTACCAACGGTCGTAAATATGCCGCTAAAACAGTATACCCGTGTGCATCAACTATACTCAAGGGTAGTTTGTCGCCACAGCCAAAGGCATTGCGTGTTGCTGCATATCTTGGTGATCGCCCCTTCTGCAACCTGATAATATTGTTGCCCATGCCTCTAAGCTGCCGTGCCACAGAGCTTTGACTCAGACCTGTTGCGGCTTGAATTTCTTTTGATGTTGCGGGACCTCGACTTAAATATTCAATGATCGATAATGGCATATAATAGCCTCCTTACCAACTTACCAACTAAATTATTGACTTAGAAATTATTATTTCATACTGTAATAATAGTTAAAAAATCAAGCTTTTTATCTATTATTGAAAAACGGATGTGAATAGCTTCATGACTAACGTTGTAACCGACGTCACCCGGCTACCCCGAACTATGCCTTGCGGCTTCGCTTTGCAGGTACACAGGGGTGTAGGTCCGCAGATCATATCCCCTTGAAGAGTGGAGGTATTTTTAGAATCGGTTGACAAGCAAAGGCGATTATCAGAATAAAAAGGTCTCGGATTTGAGGCCTTTTTTATTTTAATGGCAAGGGCGGCGGATTGAAAGAGGATTGACAGCCGTTTGAAATTCATTACATACCGGGCATAGGAAACGAAAAATACCGACCGGCATCCAACCTGGTAAAAAAACTTCGAACGGCGGGTTACCCGTCATGTTGCGAGTTCTTTAAACCTGGAAAAGGCAACTCTTTCTTCCGTATTCGCATTGGAAATTTCAGTTCCGTACAGGAAGCAGAACGCATATTATTTAAGGTTAAGCAGTCAGGCTACGATGGTTTTTTGGCGCAGAGATAGATGCAAAGTCTGTCTGGTTCAATACCACCAATTGGAGAAATAATTTAACTGAGGATTTTAAAACTTTATTTCGGGTTTCCCGTGTGTTGCATAGGACTATTGTTGAGGATTTTTAACAGGTCTACGGATTTTTAATCCGTAGACCTGCTTATATTTAACTATATGATATTTATATTAATCGTTTGGAAGTGTGGAAAATTACATATAGATTATATGAAGTTTTTCCAATAACAAAAGGCTGCAAATTGTGCTTGCAGCCTTCTGTTTTTACTAATAATTGGTACGCCCGGCCCGATTCGAACGGGCGGCCTACGGATTCGAAGAGCAAGAACTTGAGATTTGATTTTTACTGTAATTCTAACATGTTGATTATAAACACCTTTTTAACTTAACTTTTGGTTTCGTTTGGAACCATTTGGAAAAATTTGGCCTTGACGGGCACAATTTGGGCACAATCAATTGGATTACTTTTTGTAGGTGAAAGTCTTAATTCTTATTGCGATATGGAACCGAACTGAATAAGAGGGAATTTAATTTTTTATAGAAAATCAAAAATTATTCAATTTTCCTGTTATCAATAAAAGAAATTTTGGTATTAGATAAGAAGGTCCATAATTAGATCGGTTTTAAAAAAAGGGGTATTGATCTATTTTAATGCGCCCTCTTTTTTCCTCTGTATATTTTATATGATTAGCACCCCCATTTTCATTCTATGATAATTTTACAGGATGTTTTGTACAGTAATTATTCTATCCGACAGGTGCCGGTAAAATCATGAAGAAGTTATCTCGGAGAATTAAGATAAGTTGTTTTGCGGGACCAGTGAAATTACCCAGACAAATTCTATTGTTTTCATGTGGCATATTTGCATTTCTAAGATCAAGACCTTTCAAAACGGCTTTAAACACGCCTCCTTTGTGAAAAGTCAAAGCCTCATCCCTTTTTATTTATTGGGATATCACAAAGATCCTCTATTCAACAACAAAATGGGCGCGTCTGTTTTTTGCCCATGCCTCTTCATTGGCCGCTGAATCAATGGGTTTTTCCTCACCATAACTGATGGTGGTCATTCTTGTTTCAGCAATACCAAGATTGGCAAGAAAGTCTTTTGCACTATCGGCTCTTCTCTCTCCAAGGGCAAGGTTGTAAGCATTTGTACCGCGTTCATCGCAATGGCCTTCAATATTAACGGTCTCGTTTCCATTGGCTCTAAGCCATTCGGCTTTGGCCTTCAACATGGATTGTGCCTGATAGGTCAAAACAGCACTGTCAAAATCAAAACCAATGTCTTCGTTCTCAAACAAGTTTCTGGCCGTTGCAGCCTGGCGCGCCATCTCTTCTTCCTTAATGCGTTCGGCTTGGAGACGCTCCTCTTCAAGCTGTTTTTGCCGTTCAAGCTCTTTCTGTTTTTCGAGTTCAGCCTGCCTTGCAGCTTCCTCAGCTTCTTTAGCACTGGTGTTTACAGCTTCCTCGACAGCTCCCGGATCCGACTGAACCGTTTTTGTGGCACAGGAAACAGTAAACAGCAATCCAGGTACAATCAGCAGCAGCAATAGTAATATCCATTTTCTTTTCATCTTTCTCTCCTTTTGGTTAGAGTTGACAGATCGTTCAATGGTGCTTTGTTTATCCTCCTGGCAAAGCGATTCCAATGGGGTGTGTGGCTATAAATTGCCAAGTCATCAATTTTTACCCCCACACCACCCCAGCGCTGCAAAAGTCGGAGGGTTTCAGAGCCAAGGCGACAAGGGTGAAACTGTAATCCTATCTGCCGTGAATCCTTTCCAACGCCGAATCTGGGGTTATCCGCCTTTACCGGAGTGGTAGAAAACATGCCAGAATCGATACAATCCTTTGGATATAACCCGGAGTGATATCCTGCCAGCATCAACTTAAACTAATATTTGATACCATTTCAATCTGTTATATCTCTTTGGCATATTTTCATATAACTATGGGGACGCGTCAGGATTCCCGGACGGGAGCGGGTTGGTTATCGTCCGAAAATGCCTGTTTCGTCTCCAATTTGAACCTTTTAAAAGTAGAGATACTGTTGAGCGCCTTTACCGATGCCATCTCCAGGCTGTCCACGATCTGCCCCGTGGTTGAGGTCAGCTTGGCATGGCATAGCAAAAGCGGAATCGCGGACATCAAACCAAAGGCCGTGGTGTTCATGGCCACCGAGATGCTGGCCGACAGCAGATCGGCTTTCTCGGCAGGATTCGCATTGGCTACTGCGGTAAAGGCCTCGATCAATCCCATGATGGTGCCCAGCAACCCCAGCAGGGTTGCGATATTCGAAAGCAGGGCCACGTAGGGCGTGCGCTTTTCCAACTGGGGAATAATTTCCATCATGCTCTCTTCCATGGCGATTTCAATGTCTTCGCGACGCCGGACCGTACCCTGGCGAGCCAGTCCCATGCCCAGCATCTGCGAAATGGTGGACTTGTCCTTGTTGACGGCGCCTTCCACCTTGTCGAACTCACCCTTGACCAGCATTGGATATAGCCGGTTCCACATTTTTCGGTTCACATTGCGGATACGGGTTAAGCGAAACCATCGCTCAAGCGCGATGGTCAAGCCGGTCAGAAAAACAAACAATATGGGATACATGAACATCCCACCTTTTTGAAAAAATGCCAGCATTGAATAGATTCCCATTACTTTCCTCCTGAAATCGGACGATCACTGACTCTAAAGTGACCCTGCATTGATTCTGTTGACCATCCTAACCCGCGGGCAGGAAGTCAATCGGGTACAGGATGGTCACTATCGGCACGTCATCCTTGGGGCCGAAATTGAATCTTTTGATTCGTTGAACAATCTTGGCTACCAGTTCCCGGGAAGCCAGATCGGTAAATTCCACCTTACATAAAGAAACTGCACCGTCGGTTTCGATGCTCATTCGCAGCAATATTTTTCCTTGCAGTGTCGGGTCTTTGCGCAGTTCCCGGTTATAGATCCGATAGAGTGTCGCTTTATAGCGGTCAAATACGATCTGGATCTCTTCATCGGTACGTCCGGGACCGGGACCGTCGCTTAGGGGCCGCCCCGATTCCTCTACATCTGCAATGGTGCTTTCCACCTGCGCAAAGCCCGCGCCGTTGCCACTGCCGCCACCCTTGCCGATGCCGCTCCCGCCGAGTCCGTTGCCCGTGCCGCCTCCAACGTTGCGGCTGATCCCGGCATTGCGGATACCACCGCTGTAGCCGCCCTTGCCCTGTATGGCCACCAGCGAACGCTGGGCAACAGCCTGTCCGGCGACCCGCGGGCTTTCTTTGCTCAACCGCGCTTCGGTGCCGAGTTTGGCGATGGGGGTTTCTTCCATCAGGTCAGCGAAAGATTTCTTAAACAACAGCACACCAACGCGTTCGGCCTTTTTGCGGGCCGATTTAGTTCCGCCGCCTCCGGCCACCTGAGTCGCTTTGTGCACCGGTTTGGCCTCCTTTTTGGGCTTGACCGGTTTGGCCTTCTTCTCGGGCTTGACCGGCTTATCCTTCTTCTCGGGCTTGGGCTTGGATTTGGTTTCATCCTTGGGCTTTTGAGGCTCTTCCTGAGTTGGCTGCTCCACCGGTTTCGGTTGAGGCACCGGCCGGGGCAATTCCTTTTTAACCAGCTTGGCCAATCGCTCCGGAATCTCGACCACCTCGACCGAACGGTCCGGTATGGGCACGTGAATCAGCTGGAAAATATAACTGAAGACAAAACAGATGAGCAGTGCCACAAGAACGGTGCGTCGGAAGCGTTTTTCACTTTCCGCCTCCCTGGTCCATGGCATGATCATCACCCGGTAGGGAACGGACGAAATTTCTCGTTCAACGACAAATGCTTCCTTTCGCCGTTCTTCGCGTTCATGCGCCTCACGGACTTCCTCATAAAGGTAATCCAGTTCGTCCAGTTGCTGACTGATCTGCTCCTGGAGAGACGCTTGTTTTTCAAGGACCCCGCTGATCTTGCCCTCGAAACGGGTAATGCGCTCGCGCACCCGTTTCAAATGCCCGGCGGCATCTCCGGTCCCTGAAATCCCTTTCCAAAAGAGCTCGCCCGCCTGCAGTTCCTCCAGCTTATCGAATGCCTGACTCACATCCCGCAAGGCGTCAATCCGCTGTCTGGCCGCAGAATATTTTTCGAGCTCTGCCTCCACAGCACGCAGCTTTTCTTCGAGCGCCTCGTGTACTTGCCGAGTTCTCTCGATCTGCGCGTCCAGTGGCGCCAATTCTTCTGCTAACAAAGATGTATTCACAGTATTCTCACTAACTTTTGGCGGCTTTCCGGGTAACGGCAAGGGAAATCCTGCCGTATCCTGAAAGCGTGCAGGTTGACATGATTGTCTTGAGCACTCTAAACGGAATCGTTTTATCCGCTAAGATAGTGACTTCCTTGCTTGCAGCGACCGTCTTCGTGCTTATCCCGATAATATTGCGTTCAAGCTGATCCAGTCGTTGTGTTATTTCAGCCACGTTGCCGACTTTGGCATCAAGTAATTCGACAGTGCTGATCACGGCCACCCCCTGGACCAGGACGTTCTCGGAAGTGACCAGGATCACCACGGTTTCCCTTGGCCTTGCCTCGACCACCGAATCGGGCAGCTTGATCTGCTTGGGCGCTTCAAGAACTTCACTGCCGGATGAGTGGAACAACAAAAAGAAAACCAGAATGGTAAACACATCCATCAGCGATGTCAGATTCAGGCTCGTCACCTTTTTCTTGTTGCGCCCCATCCGTCGTATGCGTCTGCTGTTTCTCATGGTGCGTCTCCTATGGATATGTCGGGAAAAAGGATGATCTGCTCGACTTCTTCGCTCTCTTCCGATCGTATTTCGCTGCCGCGCACAGCATCCATGACCTGGATCAGATAATCATACTCGATATCCGGCTCCATCAGGACCGTCGCGTCTTCCTTCTCCGGATACTGGGCCTTCAGGCGAATGAGCATCTTGGACAGCATTTCCATATCGTACTGATCGTCTTTTTTCGGAATCGCAGCCTCCACGGAGGATCCGTTGGCAATTTCGAACCCGGCACGGCGGACAATCACCTCGATGGCGAAATTGGGCTTGCTCAAATCCGCTCCGCCTGCGCTGGTCGGAACGCTCAGCTCCATGATCGTCACGCGTGAGAAGACCGCGCTGATGAGCAGAAACGGTATGAGCACCACCATCAGATTCAGGAAAGTGGTGACGTCCAGTTCAGGTGTTTCAACCATTCGCTTTCTGTAATGATGTCGTCTATTCATAATTTACTCGATTCGAATTGGCGTTTGGCGAAATTGGAGATGGTGTTCAACGCCTTGACCGATGCCATCTCCAGGTTGTCGATGATCTGCCCCGTGGTTGATGTCAGCTTGGCATGCAGAAGCAATAGCGGAATGGCCGACATCAAACCGAAGGCCGTGGTGTTCATGGCCACCGAGATACTGGCCGACAGCAGATCGGCTTTCTCGGCAGGATTCGCATTGGCCACCGCGGTAAAGGCCGCAATCAATCCCATGATGGTGCCCAGCAACCCCAGCAGGGTTGCGATATTCGAAAGCAGGGCCACGTAGGGCGTGCGCTTTTCCAACTGGGGAATAATTTCCATCATGCTCTCTTCCATGGCGATTTCAATGTCGTCGCGACGCCGGACCGCCCCCTGGCGGGCCAGCCCCATTCCCAGCATTTGCGCCAGGCTGGATTTATCCTTGTTGACCATCCGCCGCGCTTTATCGAACTCTCCTTTCACCAGCACCGGATGCAGCAGGCCCCACATTTTGCTGTTCGCATTGCGTATGCGGTTCAAATGAATCCAGCGCTCGAACGCAATGGCCGAACCAATCGCAAATACGAGCAAGATGGGGTACATGAACACTCCTCCCTTCTGAAAAAAGGACACCATTGAATAAATTCCCATTGCCAACCTCCTAATCCAAACGATCAAGTTAGTTAGTGATCATCATAAAACTACTCACCCGCATTTGCGGATAGACATTGTTTGGCGGTGCGGACGTGATAAAAATCAAGCTGTCGCTTGAAAACATCCCGATCCACGGGCATATCACCTTCGTTCAACATCGCGTTTAAACTGATCTCCACACCGATTTCCGAGCTTTTCCAGGGAACGATATAAAGTGACTTGGGTGCTTCATCGTTCCCGACAATGGACATACCGGACAGTTCTTTTGCTGTTGATTGCTTATCCGCATCCGTTGCCTCCTGGGCCATGGTCGTGAAGGCCGGGAAAAGGATCATACACATCCACAGGACTGATTTGCACAACATGTTTCCTCCTTGTGGGCAGGCCCCATAAAGGCCTGCTGGGTCATCAATGCATTCAGACGCCCGGTTATATCTTTCAGCCCCCGGGCTTCGTTCTCGCTCTGTTGCCATCTTAGGAATAGCTCCCCTATGCCTGCGGTGACGACATCGTTCGGGTCTTGCCATGAACCAAAGCCGCCATTTCCGGACAGACACTAGTTATTTCCAAGCCGGGCACGCAAATCCGCAATCCACAATTTGACCTGAGTGTCTTCGGGCATGGTCTGGCTGTAAATCTCGTAATGCGCCAGGGCACATGCCGGGTCATTCAGGTATAAGTCACAGAGAATCCCGAGATTTCTGTGCACCGGATAATATTCCGGAAATCCTTGGACAGCTTGCTCATAAACCTTGCGGGCCTCTTCAAATTGTCCCTTTTTGCGATACAACAATCCGCATTCATTGGCTGCCACAGGGTGCCCGGGAACCAACTGCAAGGCAGTTTTCAGATGCGCCTCGGCCTGTTCGAGTTTGTCGATTCGCCGATAGGCGATCCCGAGGTTGATATAAGGTGCCGTTACGCCCGGTGACCGCTGGATGACGGCTTCCAGCAGTTCGATGGCAGGGCCATAGTCTCCGTCATTCAGCATGACCACGGCACTTACGAACTCCTGGCGCGAAGCATCATCCAATTGCGGAAACTCCGTGATGATGAATCCTTCCCGGCCATCCTCGAGTCGGGCCACAGAGACGGTCTGGTCCAAAGCGGGCTCTATAGCCACCGGGGTCGGCTTAACCACATTTCCATCCGTGGCACATCCGGCGAGAGCCGACAAAACCATGGCCAGGGCCGCCAATCCGGCGCCGATCCGAGTGATTGACCAGCGTGTCAATTTTATATTCATATCCGGCATTTCATTGTTCCTCTTGCTTGTTTTTTTCTGAATCCAACACGGCATCCGATGCAGCGTCTGAACTGGGACCG
>CAYQNS010000022.1:0-24773 GCA_964418755.1 uncultured Desulfobacteraceae bacterium | reverse complement strand
GGCACTTCAGTCCCGGCACCACCCACGACTTCCACCCCGGGCTCCACTGCCGGCACGGGCTCAACAGGTTCGACGTCTGCGGTATCTGCGGCTTCATCGTTGACCGGTTCGGCCTCTGCGGGCATGGACGCCGCCTCCGGGCTCCCTGCTTCTGAATCCAACACGGCATCTGATGCAGCGTCTGAACTGGGACCGGGCACTTCAGTCCCGGCACCACCCACGACTTCCACCCCGGGCTCCACTGCCGGCAAGGGCTCAACAGGTTCGACGTCTGCGGTATCTGCGGCTTCATCGTCAACCGGTTCGGCCTCTGCGGGCATGGACATCGCCTCCGGGCTCCCTGCTGCGGTCTCCAGCGGTGTGGGCGGTGCCGGCCGGTTAATTTCAAAAACGTAGGTGTCCAGCGAAGTGATGATTGCACTGGTCTCTTCAGGTTTGGCATAGCGCGCGGGCATGAATTCAGCCAATTTCTGCAGGCTCTTTTCGATCCACGCATTGTAGACACCCCGGGAAATCAGCTTGAGATTGCTCTCGTGAACATGGATGGCCTGCTCTTCGAATGGATAAGCCTGCTCTTCGATGGCCAGTTCATACTGCTCAAGCTCCAAGGGGTATAAACCTCGAGGTATTTTAAGTTTTTTTCCTGCAACGATGAAATTTGATTTATTTAAATTGTTTGCGCGGGCAATCCTTCTGACATCGCTGTCGTATCGTTTAGCAATTGCAGAAAGGGTGTCGCCAGGTTTTACCTTGTAGTAATCAAAGGTTAGCACAGGACGCTCCGAGTTCATCAACGCACTACTGAAATGGGCGTAAATCTCGGCCAGGTAGAATGTTGCCGCGGCCGTGGCCTCTCCGAGTTCATAGTCCATAAGACGGTTGAATTCCTTGATCACGGTCTTCATCAGGTTTTGTTTTTTGCGCAGGTTAAGCTCAAACGGTTTTACCAGATTGATGGCCACGAAGCGATCATAGGTCGACTCGGCCAATACCAGGGCGGATGTGGCGGCAAGATAACGGGTCCTGGGGGTTCGGGCGGTTCCTGCAGCGGCATCGATGGCAACGATCTGCCGGAGTTCTTTCAGGTAGGCTTCCCGATCGTTGCCTGCCTTCAGGATGCCGGCAATTTTGTTGCGCATCTCCAGATTCAAATCCACCGGTTGCGGGAAATACCCCACATACCGCTGGTAAACCTCGAGCGCACGGATGCGGTTGCCATCCTCTACGTACAGTTCCGCTGCAACCAGAAGGGCATCCCGCCGAATCTCGTCGTCTTCGGATTCCGTTTCGATGCGTTCGTATTCCCCGGCAGCCAGGGAGAGCTGGCCGTTCTCCCTGTAGACATAGGCGATTTTCTTGGTCACTTCGGGTTGAAGCGCGTGTCCGGGAAAGGTGTCGCGGAATCCCACCAGTACGGTGGCTGCCATGTCCCAATCCTTGAGCTCGATCAAGGCTGCGGCGCCATCGTATTCGGCGTTGGCTCTGATTGTCGAGGTTGGCGCCATGCGACCCACCCGCAAAAAATGATCGGCAGCAACCCGGTACTCCTGGGCGGCGTTGGCCAGCTCACCCTGCTTGTAAATCGACGCGGCCAGGTTGTCGACCAGGCCATCGCGTGTCTTGTCGCCTTCCGGCAACAGGGCCAATACCTTCAGGTAGGCGCCTTCGGCCTCAGCGTAGTATTGGAGCTCATAAGACGAATGGGCGGTAATCAGCCAGGCCGTGCGCAGCACATCCACTTCTGTATCGGGGTAGCCCTTGATGAGTTTCCCGGCAGCGGTCAGGGCCTGTTCGTATTCATCCATGGCGTAGAGATCCTCCACGGCCGCTCCGAGGACGATGGCCGCCTTCTCATGCTCCGGGAAGTTATCGACAAATTTCAGCGAGCTGCGGACAACATCTCGTTTGACGGTATCCTTTCCGGCCGGCGCAATGGCGGCAAGATGCTCCCGGTGGGCGTAGACGGCAGCATAGCCGGCTTCGGAAGCTTTTTCGTGCGACGGGTAGTCGTAGGCGGTCTTCTCATATTCAACGGCCGCTTCACCGAAGACCCGGTTTTCCAGAAGCAGATCCGCCAACTGGTAATTGATGACCGACGATTCGCTCTCGGTCGGGAACGAGTCCAAAAACTCACGATACCAGTGCAGCGCCTCTTTGAAATGGGCCGGTTTCTCTTCCTTTTTGCGTGGGTTCTGGTAGCCGGCATGATAATGATTGGCCAGGTCGATCAGGTTGATTTTCAGGTGATCCAGAACGTCCTGACGGGCATTCGGTTCGAAGTATTTCCAGTAATCCGCCTTCAGGCCGTATGTCGTGGCAAATGCCTTTTTGGAATCCAGCACCAGGCTGGGAAAGCCACCGGCGGCATAGATCTCGATGACCCGCATGTGAAAATTCGGCGACACCTTGTGGAAGGGATTGCGGCTGGCGAAGGCGTTGTAAGCAGCACTGGCATCGGCGTAACGGCGTTTGTCAAAGTAGAATTCGCCCAGGTTGCGGTAAACCCTTTCTTCATAACTGCGCTTGCCGTGCCGGGAAAAGTAATCCACAACGGAATCGGCGCCGCCGAGGTTGGAAAAGTTTAAACTGATAACGCGGAAGGTATCGGCAGCACGCTTACGCTCGATCTCGTCCTCGGCCTGTTCAAAGTCATATCCCACCGACACCTTGTAATCCAGCAGCGCAATGAAACGATGCAGTGCGTTCCCGTAGAGTTCCTGCTTGTAAAAGGTCCAGCCCAGTTTATACAGAGCGAGTTCGTAGTAGGGTTTGCCCACGCCGATATCCACGATCATCGCGTAAGCCTCTTCTGCGTCCAGGTACCGACGGTGCGAAAAAAAGTATTCAGCTCGTCTAAACTGCACTTCATCGATATAGCGTGACCGGGGGTAGTCGCTGACCAGACGCCGCATGACGGCCATGGCCTCATCGATCCGTCCCAGTTCCTCACAGGCGCGGGACATCTGATACAGTACTTGGTCGTTGCGATCATACAGCGGGTAGTCATTGAGCAGTTTCTTATATAACGCAAGGGCTTCAAGGGGTCCTGCCCGCTCAAGATCATCCGCTCCTTCCGGCAGGTGGGCCGGATTCGCTGCTGTTGCAGGCAAGGGTTGGTTTTGCGTGGCCAGGTTTTCAAAATCCGCATCGGCCTTGATGTTGAGCGGAACAGGCGCCATGGGCCGGGCCGAGGATGTGCCGGCCGTGCCAATCGAAGCGGTTGACGGCAGGTCGGCCATTTGCGGGGCGGCCAGGCCGGCCGGCCCCCGCTCAACCGATTCGGCGGGATCGGGGGTCTCGGCGGAATCGGTAAGGGTACCGTATTCCTTCTCGATCTTCAGATCGGCCAGGCGACGAATGGCCTCGGGAACCAATGCGGCGTCCGGTGTCTCCTGTAAAAAATGCTGATACCCCTGCATCGCCTTCTCAAGGCCGCCTTCGATCCGCTCTTCCTCGATATCGATCTGTTGATGATGCAAATCTGCAATTGTATCCCGGCCGCTCATCGATTGGCAGGCGGCTATCATCAACGTTGCCGTAATTATGTATAATCGGATCCAGTTCATTGTCCCAGCCTCTCCTGGGTCTGGTTTCTGGTGGCACGATCATAACTGTCCGCCATGGCGAAACGCACCTTGATTTGGAATTCGGCAAGTCGTTCACGACGCCTGCTGAGTTCATTTGCGGCCATAACTTCAAGCTGATGGCCCTGACGCGCCATCAGTGTCTTCACCTTCTCGCTTCCCTCCCGAATCAAAAACCGCAGGCGCCGGATCGCATCGTCGTAGCCTGTGTAGCTTTGGGTAGCGGCCTGGCGGGTGCGTACAAAAGCAGCATACTGGTTGTTCAGCAGATCCACTTCATGATTCAGGTCGCGAAGATGCTTGTGGGCTTCGGTGAAACGCCGGTCGTATTGCGTATGGATATTCCAGTCCAGCACCCCCCGTAAACGGCGGACGCGTGCTTCAATATCACCGGATGAGGCGATGCTGCCGGTCGACAGCTTCCGTTCCACAAACGCAATCCGGGTAAGTGCGATCCGCTCCTGCGACGTTGCCAGGTAGTCCGGGCGCGGCGCAATCAGCATGTCGTTCAGCCGCTCCTCGATCCGGTCCCGCTGCTCAAGCCGCAGACGCATTTGAGAGTCGAGCAACTGAAATTGCCGGTCGATAGCGGGCAGCCGAGGCTGGTAATACAACCGCCGCACTTCAATGATCTCCTCGAAGGCCAACAGATCCCTTTCCCAGGTTCTCAGCTTCTTGCGCAATGCCTCCAGGTCGAAATAGTTCTTAAGGGACTCCTGGAAATCGTGAGAGGCCATCAATTCAAGCAGGTAATAGGTCTCAGGGGTTTGCGGAAGCTTGCGCAGCCTGACGACCCAGTTGGCATCCTGTTTCAGTTCTTCCCGCACCAGAGCGCGCAGAAAATGGCCTTCGCGAATGCTTTTGATGGATGCATCCAGCTTGTCTACCTCGGCGTTGAACTTCTCCAGCGCGCTGCCGTACATCAGCGCCGCTTTGCTGTACATGTTCAGCTTGCCATAGGCATAGGGCACGGCAAGCATGGCTTCCTGCACCGAAGCGTCCGTTGTCGCCCGGTTTACCAGCAGGCTCCATGGCACCAGGGCCCTTGGAAATCGATTCCGGGATGCGTCCGCCCATCCCGAGCCTAAAAGTGCACGGTTGGAGAAAGGACCGGTCAACCGCACCCGATCGAATACCTGCTTGGCACCCTCGAAATCATTTTCCGCCATCAGCTTTGAACCGAGCACCAGGTTTGATTTGTCTTTGATCGCCATGGTGAGCGATTGCTTGCTGTTGATCTGGCCGGTACGGTCGAGAAACCGGCGGCCCTCCAGCTCCTTGCCTTCCCTGAGCTTAGCAATGCCGAGGTTATAGGTGCTGAAGCCCTCAAGGGATTTCACCCCCTGAAGCTCACCGAGCATATCCGCTGCCTCGGCAAACCGCCCGTTGGCCATCAGGATTTGGGCGCGCAGGAAAGCCAAGTCGTCACGAATCGCAGCAGGCACGTCGCCGTTGATGCGCTCGACGGCAAAAAGGGCATTTAGCGGCTGATCCTTCTGGAAGTACATCCGCGCCAGTCGAAAGATGGCTTCGTTGCGGATCGCCTCATCGACGTTGCCCTCAATGACCGCTGTGATGGCCCGCCCGACCCGCTGGTGCATCCGGTAGGCCAATTCGAAATCACCGACGGCAAACTCGGCCTGGTTGATATGGTAATAAAGGGTGTCGCGTTCGGGTTCATCGAGTCCGTGAAACAGGGATAGTTCGGTATCCAGCCTGGCGATCGCATCGAACCAGTCCCCTTTCAAAGCATGAAAAAAGGCCTCTCCGAAATAAAGATCCTTCAGGACCGGAGGTGCGGTCGTACCGGCCGCCGCCACCGACGTCACCAACACGAGACTTATGATTACAATCAACAGCCTGAACATGGGCTAATCATCCTTTAAATTGATGCTTTTATCGGTCAGCGATATTTCGACGATTTTGGGTCCGACCTCTTTGTTGACCATAAAGCGCTCAGTAATTTGAAATTCGCTGCCTTTGACCACCTTGCCCATCACCGACACCTGCAGATCATGTACGCCGGTCCGGATATTGCCGGTATAGATACGCTGCACCCCGCCCTTCTGCAGGGCCTCGAGTTCCTTGAAGGTGTAGATGTGGTGGGCCACCGGCTTTCCTCCTAATTGAATCTCCACGGAATCCAGACGGAAGGTTTCGCCGCCGGCCACAGATACGAATAGCGCTATCTGGGTGTTGGACGGATACAGCAGCATCTCTTCAAGCTGATTCAATTCCGCCGCAATGGCCAAAATATCGGTCTTGACTTCCTGAACCTGTTCATCCAGGCCCTTGATCTGTTCCCTGGAAATTTCCTGCCCATAAGCGGCAACGCTCAACAGAAGAACTGCTGTCATAAGCGTAGCCATTCTCAGCCAACAGAGCATTTTTCCCCCTTCATATTAATTGGTTGGTCTTCCCCACAGCGACCGCGCCAGGCGACCACCGGCAGCCTGCACGCAAAGCAGCTGCAATAAACGCTAGTACTTCCCGACCAGATTGATGAACAGCCCCTGGTGTTTGAAATCCAGTTGGGTCAGGTCATCCGAAAAATCACTGTAGTTGTAACCGACCCCCACTTTGAAGTGATTGCCAAAGTGGCGGTATATGCCCAGCAGGGCTCCATCGCGACTGTCTTTCGCGTCCGGCAAGTCCAGCCTGCGCAACTCGAAAAGCACATCCCAGCGGTGGAGGACGTGCCAGTCCGCACGCAGTACATACAGATGGGCGCGACTGGCGAAAAACTCGGGATTTTCCCGGTCCTGGGCCACCTGGCCATAGCGGTAGGCGTACTTACCGCCCACGGTCCACCGGGGCGTCAGGTCATACATGACATCCACCGTTCCGATGTGGCTGCGCTGAATAAGGCCCGTATCGGTCCCGGTTTCCTGACCGGCCGACGGAAGATTGTAAAAGTAGGTGTATTTGAGCAGTGCATTCAGCCGGTCATGATGAACGGGGCGATAGGCGTAGCCGACTACAGCTTCCGTATACTCGCCGTCATAGTAGTCTCCCAGCGAACTCTCACTCACGGCGTAATTGAATTTGCCGAGAATTCTCCAGTCATCCGACAATTGATATTTAAGGCTGTTTTTAAACAACCAGGTGGTGCGTTCGGAGAAACTGGTATCCGGTTGCTCGTTGTTGTCGAAGCGATACTCCACCGCACTGGCAATTTTGAGGCGGTCAAAGCCATACCCGACATTCACCCCCAGTGCATTGCGCTCGATTTTGGCCGCCGTTTCAGGATCCTGCAGGGTGCCGATATCGATATTGGCACCGAGGTTGATACGGTCGACAGGCGTGAGCACCACCCCGACGGAGTGCGTCAGGCCCGTGGGAACGTCGCCATGGGCATAGTGCTCTTCGAGATAGACGCTCGCACTGTCCGAATAACGCGTGCGAAAACCCGAGATCATATTCCCTTTTCTGGCACGCAGGCCATCATCGGCATGTTCGTTCTCGAGGGTGTAATTCAGATACATCGTGGTCCGGTCGGAATACAGATACTCGGTTCCCAGGCTTCCGTCCGTTCCGAGGTCGCCTTCGGAAACCTCACCGATCACCTTGAAGCGGTCGTTCAGACGCCAGCTGCCGCCGGTACCGATCCGGCTGTTGTCTTTACGGATTCCGGTGGCCTGAAGCGTTTCCTGCACGAAACCATAGGCCGTCCATCGGCTGTGGGAATCGTAAAGCAACCGGACCGTCGCATCCGTGCGGTCGCCCTCTTCCTGGGTCTCGGGAACAACTTGCGAATTGTCCTCACGGCTGTCGTAGCGGGCGCCCGGACTCAAGGTCCAGTGAGCACCCAGACGATAATCGAGATTCAACTCGCCGGCCTCGGTCTCCAGCCCCTCGTTCCGGACCTGCTTGTCCATCTTCAAACGCATACCCAGACGATCGGTTACAGGTGCCTCCGCCATTGTGCCGAACTGGAGCAAATCCTCGTCGGTGACCAAGCCCGGTGCCGAATAGCCGGCATCAAGGTTCTGGAGGTAGAAGGTAATCCGGCCGCGCCCGGTATCAAAAAAATCCTTGATACCGACACTGGCATCGACGCGATAGCCCGAGGCCCCTATTTCGCTCTCGGTAAGCGTCTCAGCAGTGTCGAAGGTATAGCCACCATCAAGGGAACCGGTTGTGCGCATCCCCGGACCTTTGGTACGGCCGGTTTCGATTTTGATCCACGACAGCGGGGATTTGCGCAGGGTTAAATCCACCCCTGCCACGCTGTTTTCGATATCCGATTCTTCATCCTGGCTGGCAGTCACACCGACCTTGACGTGGTCATTTACCCAATAGTGAACCCTGCCGCCTGTGGCGATGGCCTTCGGGTCATCAAATCCGGGCGTAAATTCATAGCGAACCGCCAGGAAGACCGGATGACCACTGTGCGAATCGGTGTTGACCAGCATATTGTCGTCGGCCCATGCAGACAGCGGCTGGGACAAAAGAATGCGACCTTGCAGGTAATCGATATCGTAGTCGAGTAGCGGGACCAGGTTCTTGACCTCCAGCACTATCCCTGAATCCTTGTCGCGGACTTCAATGCGTGCCCGCTCGGAGCCTTCCATAAGGTCTTGGCGGCGCATGAAATAGAGTGAGCCACCCGTCCCGCGGAACTCGTCTCGCCCGGCCACGGTACCCGGGTCTGCGGCGAATCCGTCCACTATCAGGCGCGGTTCACCAAAACCGGTGGTCTTCAGGGGCTGGTAATGCAGATTGGCACCGTACAAGCCGCGATCCACATGCGTCAGGTAATTATCGGTATACCCGATCTTAAAATTACCCCAAAGCCCGTAGGTTTTCTCTTTCTTGGCCTTGACATAGAGCTTGCCCGAAGTCGGCGCATCATCCGTGACGGTGCTGTCGTCACCGAAGGTCGGGTAGTGGTAATCGGAATCCATGCGCCGGAACAGTGCCTCCGGGGATTTGTCCATGAAATTGGAGAAAACTTCGTCCAGGGGACCTTCCCGCGTATCACCGCTGGCCGTCAGCGTCCAGCCGTTCTCGAATTTGCCGTTGGTATAAAACGCCAGCCGGCCCTGCAGGCTCATGTCCTCACTGTATTGGGGCCGATCCGGTGCCAGCAGCGCGGCCGGTCCATTGGTCTTGTTGCCGGACAGGGTCAGGTCGGCTTGCCCCACGGTGAACCAATCGCTCTTTTTCAGCGCCAGGTCGCGCAGGAACAGCTCACCGTTGCCATATTGGTCGAGTACGGCCACTTCAACCGTATGCATGCCGTCGGGAAGGATTTCTTCAGCGACAAAACGGCCCTGGCCATCCACGGGCACCGTATAACCTGCCATCCACACCTCGTGTCCCTCGGGAATCGCCGTACCATGGGCCTGCACTGTACCGCCGTGAAGCGGAATATTGCGGTTGGCGATACGACTCTCGCCGTAACCGGCCAGCAGGGCATCGTGAATATTCTCCCCGGCAACCGACACATCGATATCGTCCACCACCCACAGCAACTGGGGCTGTGTCTCGTCAAAATGCCCTGTGGCGTCATATACCCGCAGCAGGTACTGAAACTTGCGGCCCGGCGCCGAGAAGGTTTCGAACTCAGGCTGCCATTGGGCCATGTCGTCGGCGTCAACCGCGATCACCGCCACCGGCGTATCGCGGACGGACTGCGCCTCTTCAAAAATCCTGACCTCGGCGTTCCGGATAAAAATACGGTAATTGCTGTACATGCGGAAATGAACCTGGTTTTCGGCAAATACCGTATCCGCAAGGTCCTGATAACGGATCGTGCACGGCCAGGCGGTCACGTTCAGCCGTGGCGCCAGCTTCAGGCTGTCGTACTTGAATTGTATGTCTGCCTTTTCAAGGGCCACGTCCGTGCAGCGTTGCACATCCGAACTGCATTTTCCCGGATCATCAATCGGTTTTCCATCCACCGTGATGCGCATATGGTTCAAGGCAAAGGGATCTGCGATCTGCACTTCGCGGGTCAACGGGGTGATCTCTACCCCTCCATAATCATCAAGGATGACCAGTTCATCATAGACAACCTGTACCTTGACGCGCGATATATCGGATTCGATAAAGCCGGCGTTGACCACATCGTCGGCCTGCACATAGCCGCGGCCGTCGAACTCCGTCTGGTCGTCGGTTAATCCCATCTGCCGGCTGACCGCCGCCATAGCGCGGCGTGCGCGCGCCATGGACAGGCCGATATCATCCCCGTAGACCGCTGCCGTGCGGCGGTCCAGGCGTTTGTTGCCGGTATAGCCGACAAACCGCAGGCGCACATTGGTCTTGTCACTGATCTCCTGCATGACGCGCCGCAGATGATCGGTGTAGCCATCGGGCAGCACCGGTTTCCCATTTTCGAACAGAATCGGATCGATGCCGCCCGACGACGCGTCGTAAATGCGGAAGACGGTTTCTGCTCCGGCGGCGTCCGGACACAGTTGGGGTTCACCGGGCAGATCCTTCAACGGGTCGTCGTACCAAAACCCCACTTCGACCCGCCGGTTCAGCGAACGGCCCTGTTGCGTATCATTAGAAGCAATCGGCTGCACAACCCCGCGGCCATCACTTTCAATGACGGCGTCGGGCAAACCCAGGCCTTCTTGAACGGCAAGTGAAATGCGCCGGGCAACGGCTTTGGACAGTCCTGTATGATTGCCGTATATACGTTTGTCCCGTTCTGCCAGGGGCAGGTTGTCCGTATAGGCGGTGAACTTGACGACAAGGTTTGTTTTACCGTGAAGGTTGGTCATGGCCTGGCTGACCTGCCGCAGGAATGACCGCGGTACATTCGCCAGGCCTTCGTCATAGTGCAGGGGGGAGACCAGATTCTTAACCTGTGCGCGGTGCGAATGGCCTTCCTTGTAACGCAATTTGCAGACGGTTTCCATCCGGCAGACCTTGATGCGATGCACCTGGCGGGGGACGACGACTTCCTTTTCCACCGGCACGTCGCTGATCAGGTCATACCAGACCTGCACTTCCACGCGCCGGTTACGCTGCCGCCCCGCTTCGGTCGCATTGTCGGCAATCGGCTGGCTGGCGCCAAGCCCTTCGTATGAAATGGCTTCGGGGGGAAGGCCCAGCTCCTTCTGGCAATACTCGGCCGTGGTGCCTGCCCGCTCGAGCGACAGCCCAACGTTGTCTCCATAGCGCATCGCCAGGGCATCGCTCAGCGGCAGAGAATCGGCGTGGCCGATAAAGTGCAGCCGCACGTTGTCATGATCGCGCATGCGATCGAGCACGTCGCGAAGACGTTCGATATACATATCGGGAATCTGTGCTTCGCCCAATCTGAAATGGATGGGCGCAATCAGGCCATCGACCTTGACCGTCCTGGCAACCTGCTCGACGGCCTGGCGCATCTCCACACGATCGCCTTCATCCTCGTCAAAAATGGCAGGATCATGGGTCCAGGGCGTAATGGGCTGGTCGATCGGCAGGTGTTTCTCAACCCCATCACCGCTCGCGTTCGTGGCCCATATTCCAGTTTCAGCGAATGCATAAGTCTCACCCCCTGCCGCAATCGCGGCACACACACACCAGACGGTGATACCGTATCTGAACAGGCATCGCATCAATCGGAATAAGGTTTGTAACATGGGCTCCATGGTTGCTTTCATCACCCTTCGTTAAACGACGCACCGCGGCGCCAGAATACTTCGGTCTCGATGGTCAGCGGGTAGCCGCCATCCGATTGCTTCCATTGATTGGCGATAGACTTCTTCAAGGTCTTGAGACGCTTTTCGACCAAGCCGTTGCGCTCTACGTCGGCGAGATACGACAGACGCAGAATGGCCGGGGCCTTTTTCAATTCCTGCAGCAGTTGGTTGATCTTGGGCTCCCACTGCAGCCGCAATCGGCTGGTATCCGGCTCAAACACGCCATCAACGATATCGATACGCACCACGCGGTAGATGGTCGCTCCGAAGTTGAAACGGATCATCTTGCCGCGGGTGGCGCGTTGGACGCGCGGATTCTCGGTGGTCAGGCGGAAGCCGGACGGCAGGCTGCGCTCGTCCAGTTTGAGCAATAAGTTGCTGCCGTGATCCTCGTCGGGAACTGCTGCACAGGTAATATGAAAGCGCCCGTACGGGTCTGTGGTGGCAATCAGACCGCGCACTGTGACCACGCGGACACCGGCCAGGCCTTTCTCACCGTCGTCCTGCCACCCGTCCAGATCGCGGTCGTCGAAGACCTTGCCGATGACATCAGTGCAATCGAAGTCCGGATCGGGGATCACCCGCACGGTGGCCGTTGATTCACCGGAAACGGTGGTGCCGATGGCGTTGTTGACCACCAGTGCCCGGTTAACATAATCGCCTTCGGAGACCCCGGAGCCCACCACTAGCAGCAACCCAATCGTAGCCTTCTCGTTCACCTGCAGTACAAGGCCGTCCCAGGCCAGTTCCCGGCCATTGATTAGTGGTTCGGCCGGATTGCCGTTCAGCCGGGCCGACCCTGCAACGTATTTGAATCCGGCCGGGAATCGATCGATGACGCCAAGATCATACATGGGGCCGCCGAATACATTGGTCACGGTGATCGTGTAGGGTACCAGGGTTCCCCGGGTCACGGTGATCTTCGGGGTGGTCTTGGTGATGGCCACGGCATCGTCCATTTCCGGATCGATGGGAATGGGGTTGTTGAAGATCTGGCTCTGGCCGGGCAGGCTGCCGTCGCTGAGCAGGAGATGCAGATGATAGATTGTGCCGGCCGTGCCCGGCGGCACGGACACCGGCGGCACTGCCGGAGAGGCCACAACCTCGCAATAGCCGGCCGTAGCCGGCACCGCATCATCGGCACTGCCGGGGCAGGCCGGAACGGAGAACGGCGCTGTGGTGGCATCGCTTGCGGGTGGAATGATCTGTGACGGCGTGGCCATATATCCGCTGGCCGGCGGTGGTGTCACCTCGATGAGATAAGCGCCGCCCGCAGGGCAAGCCCCGTCGCTGAAATTCAGATCGAATTTGTAATAGCCTTCCGCGGCCGTAACCTGATTTTGCTGAAACGGATCATCAAAACACCCGCTTGAGCACGGCGCACCCGTGGCCGCGTTGAGCATTGTCACTGTGGCCCCGGCAATCGGTACGCGCACAATCGAGTTGTACACCGTGCCGTTGGGCGTAATCGGCAGGTTGAGGTCTTGCAGATTATCGCCGGACGAAACAGTGATGTCACTGATACGATGAGGACCGTTGGTAAACACCGAGAGAGCATCTCCCAGTGAGGCGGCATTCGGGCCTGCGCCCCTGGCGCGAAAGCGTATTTCATATTGATCGGATGTGCCTTCGTTGGGCAGCAATCCGCTTAGCCGGTAAGTGCCACTATCATCTGTCAACACGGTGGTCACCGGCAAATTGTTTCGATAAAGGGTGACCGTCCAGCCCGTAAGGCGTACTTCGCCACTGTCGAAAATCGTGTCAAGATTGGCATCGTGCCAGACGTTGCCGTTAATGACAGCGCTGCCCGGCGTACCACCCACATCGATGGCTACGTCGGCGGAAGCGGTCTGCATCGGACTATTCCAGTGGACATAGCCGGTATTGGTGATGGTGGTACCGATAGCGAGCCCGGTATCGATCAGCACCCTGAACCGAACCACGGCACTGGCACCGGATGGCAAATCCCCATAGGTTGCGTCATAGTCAGCGATGAGTATCCCGCCGGCGTATGTCACCCCGGCCGCAGCACCGTTCAAGGTGCCGGAACCGGCTACGTAACTCACTATAGTTCCCAGGGGCGGATTTAAATCGTCGGTGACAGAAACAAGGGTAGCGGGTTGACTGCCATTGTTGACCACCCGGATCACATACTCCAACTGGCCACCGGCTAATGCGGGGCCGCCACCGACAACCATTACTTCTTTGGTAATGGTGAGCAGCTGCGCATCACCAACAACAATCACGGTGGGTTGATAACCGTTGGCGGCCAGACCGTCGGCATCGGTCAGTGCCGGCGGCAGTTCGTCAGAGGTTAAATCGCCCTGGTTGATGATGATTGTTCCAGTGGGCACGCCACCGTTGACAGTCGCTCTAAATGTGATCACAGCGGTTTCACCGACTGATACAATACCGGCACCCGGGTTATCACCGGATTGCACTGATAGACCGGCAATAAGTGGCGATACGCCCCCATCGGGACCAAGGGACGAGCCGTTCAGGCGCAGGGAGTCTGCAACATAGATCGTATTTCCGGGTACGGCATCGGTAAGCACCACGTTGGTGGCCGGGACTGCACCGTAGTTGCTAATAACGATAGTGTAGCGCAGCTCATCATTCGAGTCGACGATTCCCGATGAGCCGTCGTCCACAAAAAGCGCTACAGTTTTGTGGGCATAAAGCAACGGCAGGCTGCCGACCACATCGCGGGTCGGATCATCCGGAATCGGCGTATTCGGGTCATCGGAAGGCTGTTCGGGCTGGGGGCCGCTCCCCACGCCGCTGCCGCTTACGAAGCCCTGGTTCTCGATGATCAGACCGTTCATGGCGTTCGGATCGACCACCACGTCGAAGGTTACTGTGGACACATTGGTAGCTCCCGGCGCGGCAACTGCACGCAGGTACCCGGCCGTGGTATCTTCCGGCGCGTTGACCTGGATTCCGGTATTCAACGGATTGATGCCGGGACTCGGGTCGGGCACGGTAATACCATTGAGGGTTGTGCTGTTGGCCACATAGCTGGTGTTGGCCGGCGTATAGTCTCGCAGACTTACATTTACCGCGTCCTCATTACCGATATTTTTGATGGTAATGGTGTAGCGCAGTGTTTCTCCGGCCATTAGTATGTTGGGATCCCCCGACATGATGGTGGAAGTCTTCTGCACCTCGAAGGCCGGCGTCGAGGCAATCAGCGTCTCGGTGGGATCGGTGTCGCCGGACACGTTGGGATCGTCACTTAAGATCGGATTCGGGTTGGCCGAGATGATCTGCGCCTGGTTGAGCACCAAGGTCCCACTGGTGATCATCAGCGCCAGGGTGACTTCGAATTCTACCACAAGCGTGTCATCGACGTCACCTTGTGCGCCAATACTGAGATTAGCTATATTCAGCAGTCCTGTGCCGTTGGCACCGCCGGCTGGATCGGTACTCGAAGTATCGGCACCTGCGGGTACGCTGATTATACCGAGACTGCCGGAGGCGAAGGCCGGTGTGGTGTTGAGGCCATCAACTTCGTCCACAATGGAAAAGGAAGAGAGACCCACCGGACCACTGTTAATGATCTGAATGGTGTAGTGCAGGACATCGCCGGGGCTTGCATTGCTGCCAGGATCCTGCCCTGTGGTCACATTCTGCACACTCATTTCGAACAACAGGGTCGGCGCTTCGGCGGTAATGGTATGTTCATCCTCATGGTCCAGGATACCCGGCGTACCATCGGTAATGACACGATCGAAGATGCGCGGTGCGGCGCCGACCACATTGGGATCGGTGCTGTACCAGCGCGTAGCACCGGCAAGATTGGTCAGTGTGATCCCATTTTCGGTGTCAGGATCCAATACAACATCGTAGTTGATGATCAGGCGGTAATCGGCAGGAACCCCTCCGGCAGGCGACAACAGATTGAAACGCCATTCACAGGTGGGATCGCCGTCAAATTCAACTGTAAAGTCGGTATTTTCCACCAGCGGAGAGGGCACGCCATTATTATCAAAAATCTGCGCGGTCACATTGCTGGGTCCGGCGTCACACATGCCGCCCGTGGCCTCATTGGGAATCTGATCAGTAATGGTCGGATTCCACACCGTACCTGTGCTGGTATTGTGAAAATTCAGGGTGTAGGTAGCAGGGGTCTCCAACTGCACAATAGCCGGACCGGATTTTTCAAGGGTGACCGTGTCCGCACCGACGATGGTCATATTTTCTGTGGTATCCGAACCGCCGGAAGTCTGGGATGCAGGATCACCGTTGATCTGATTAAACGTATAATCGCCGGTATTATTGAACTGCAGGCCGCTGACGTTGGTGGCTGTATCGCCCAGCACCACCGTGATATCGATGATGATCTGTTCGCCGGCCGGGATATCGATGCCGATGGTAGTGTCTTCGATCACTAAGTTGGCCGCCGTGCCGGTGTTGACCGGGGTCCATGGCTCGGAACCGAAAACCTTCGTGACACTGACAAAGAGGAGGTCCGCAGCTGAAGCACTCAGATCGTCTATAATACGGACATCGTTCAGGACCGTATCCTGGGGTGTGGCCGGCACGGTGATACGGTACGTGAACGGCTCGCCCACAGCAACGTTAAGCACCGCCGGATTGTCTTTGACCAGGGCCTCGGGTGCCGCCGTTGTGAAGGTGACCGTGGCAATGTTGGTCGGCCCATAGATTTGAGCTTCCCCGTCGACACCGCCTTGGGTCGGGATATCGTCGTCATCCAGTGAATAGTAACGCTGGATCTGGGCTTCGTTGGTAAGGGTCATGCCGGCGCTGAGCGAGGTATCGGTCTGCACCCAGTAAACGATACGCAGGGTGTCGCCGGCCGGTATGGCATATTGATCGGCAATGCCGGTGTCGAAATCCCAGGTGACGACGCCGGTGGCGGCATCATAGGTGGGTGCAAGATTCGGCAATACCGTCCCGGACAGCAATTCCATAGTGACTGTGGTGATGGTAGCCGTGCCGTTGCGCATGCCCACTGGAATGATATCCGTAAGCTGTGGGTCATAGGCCGGAGCTCCGCCGCTATTGACGATATCGACGGTATAGGTAACGATTTCATCGGAGGCCAGCACCGTATCGCCGCCGTCGGCAACGGCCGATTTGGCCACTACCAAAACAGGCTGAACAACAGTGACGGTTGCACTGTCGGTTTGGGTCACGGCCGGACCGGTAGTCGTTTCATAGTCCATGTTGACCGTATTGGTGAGCGGTGTGGAGGCAGCCTGAGCGATGCCGGCATCCGGCAGAATGCGTGCGCGATAGATGATTTCAATGGCATCCGTGGTGGGATCGCCAAAGGGATCGTTCACGACGTTACCGATGGTCCATGTAAGGGCGCCGACTTGACCGACCGTAGGCACGTTGGCGGCAGTGATGGCTGCATAGGAGAAATTGGAGCCTGCACCGCTGCTGGGCGGGGTGTAGTCCACAGTAGTATCGCCATTGATACTGACGGTTTCCACAAAAACCATGCCGCCAGGTAGCGTATCCTGGGCCACCAGGTTCTGCGTCAGTCCGCCGGAAAGATTAAGGGACAAACGGTAGGTAATAAAATCACCAATGCGGACGATGGCGTCTCCGGCTGTGCTCCAAGGCGCGGTATCGAATGTATCGGCGGTGACCGTCTTATCGACACTATTGTTATCAACCGTGGTGGTAGTGGCCACCGCCGGACCGGTACAGTAATCGTCGGGCGCGGTCCAGTTAGGGCAACCGTCACCGTCGCGTTCGTCGTTGCTTGCGCCGTCCAGGGAAGACCAGTCCACCATGACACTGTTGCTGATATCCCCGCCGGCCGCCTGCACCACTGCCCGGTAGGTCAGGAGTAGCGATTGACCCACTGGGATATCCAGGCTGCCGTCGCCGTTATCGCTCCCCCAGATCAGCGGACCGCTGGGCGAATTGGCCGGAGTGGCTACAAATCCAGTGACGGCGGTGCCGCTGATCGTGGCTGTGGGGGTAAAGCCTGTATAGAGGGAGAGCGTTGCAGGCAGCGTATCAACCACATTGACGTCATATGCTGTGGATGTGCCGCTGTTGAGAATGGCGATGACATATTCGAGCCGGTCGCCGCCTTCGGGCGGGTCGGCGGGCTGTTTGCCCGGTGATACGTTGCTCACTGTCTTGGCCGCTGCGAGTAACGGCTCTACAACTGTCACGGCTGCAGACGCATCGGTCAAGGTTTCCTGGACACCGGTCTCACCGTTAGTGTAATTCACGACCACACCATTTTGCAGCGAATCACCGCTGTCGGTGACAAGATCATTGTTGACGCGTGCGTAGTATTGAATACGGATGAAAGGATTGATGTTGTTTATGCTTGTGTCGTTTTCGGTCTGGGTGACCACTGTGCCGATATCCCAGACAATGCTGCCACTGGCGCCATCGGTTGGAAAAGCGTTAAAGGAGGCCTCGTCGAGTGCCAAACCGTTGATGGTGGCGATGCCTTGGAAGGTGTAGGTGATATCGTAGACGGCATTATTCTCCAGAATATAGCTCAGACCCGTGGTATCCAAGCTGTCCGTCACGATGACATCGTTGGTAACGGTTTCGGGCAGAATGATGTCGATCTGAAAGGTTTTCCGCTCGCCGATGGATGGAATCACGCCAGGATCGAGATCGGTTTTGGTTAGAGTCAATGCAGGAACCGTCACCTGATTGGCGGCCGTGGTTTCGTAGTCGTTGATGGCGTCGCCCGCATTGGGCAGTGCGCCGTTGCGCATACCGGTCGCGCTGCCGTCGCTACCGATCAGGCCGCTGCTGTTAAGCGCGGTGGTCTGTCCGGGCAACGAGGTCCAGTCCGCCTGGATGGTATTGTCCAGGATCTCTTGGGGCTGCACGACATCATCCACCTGAATCTCAAAGGTGAAGCTAATGCTGTTACCGACGTCGATACCATTAGGCGGATTCCAGCTGAAAATCGGCTGGTTGGCCCCCTGGGTCGTGGTGTCGACATTGTCCGGCGGATTGCTACCGCTCACATTGCCGATATAGGTCAGGTTGAGTCCATCCAGGTTGTCCAGCACACGTAAGTTATAGCCAGTGGCCGTGCCGGTATTGGTGGCGGTGACAGTCACCGTCAAAATGTCATCGGCATCGGCATTGGCCACGGCAAAGGCCTTGGTCAGGGTGATGAGCGGTTCGGTAACCTGGATATCGACCTGATTAAAATTCTGAGTGACCGGGCTGCCGACTTCGTCGATATAGCGTGCCGTGGCATTGGTGGCCGGAACCCCATTGGAAATCACGTTCCCGTTATTGGTCCCAGCGGTGTTTTCCACCCGGGCGATGAAGCCTATCTCGAAGTCGAAGCGACCGCCAAGGCCGGCGGTGCCGCTGGTGATGCGCTGATCGCCGAAATTCCATTCAACCAAGGAGTCCGTACAGGTAGGGGTAATCGTGCCGCCGGGATCAAAACCGGCTGCTGAATATGGTAAGGCGTCCAGATTCACCGCCGGCGCTTCGCTGCAGCGAATGCCCGATGGCAGTTCGTCGCGGATCACGAAGCTGCGCAACAGGGCCACCGGCAGCAGGGTGTTGAGCCGGTATTCGACCTCTTCACCGATGGAGACACCCTGGGTGCCTGCCCCGGCAAGGGGCGTATTGGAAAGCACCGCAATCCTTTTGGGCTGGGTCTCCACCGGAATGATCTGCACCACGGCCGAGTCGGAGGGGGAGGTATAGACCCGCGCGCCGGCGATGTTGCTGTTGGGACGTTCCAACCCGGAAGTCTGATTGCCGGATGCCCCTTCCAGGGAGTCATAGGTGGCGTCTGCCGTATTGGTAAAGGTCTGCAGCGGCGCGGCGTCATCGTCAAAATCAACCCGGTAGTACAGTTGCACCGAATCGCCTGCATCGATGCGCAGCAGTGCGTTGCTGTGGGTATGGGAGAAGGTGATCACCGCCGGGGTGCCGTTATCGACGGTGTTGTCGCTGATGGCGCCCTCACCACCGGCATCGGCCCCGTCAGTAGCGCCGTCGCCGTCGTTGTTCAGGCCGTCGCCGCCAAAGGGCACCACATAGGCCAAGTCGCTGGCATTGAGGGTGTCGGTGACGGTGACATCGTAGGCCGGGGCGCGATCCACGCCGCCGCTGCTGGCCTCGTTGGTAACCGTCAGACGATAGATGTAGTTGTTCAGGGCATCGCCGTCATCGGCCAAGGGGACAAAGTTGCTGCACCCGGGACCGCTGCCGTAAAGCGACTCGTTACAGACCTCTTTGACCACGGTAATGTCGGGCTCGGTGACAGTGAGAGAGACCTGACGATCGGCCACTGGGGGATAAACGCTCATGCTGGGCCCATAGGTAAAATCAAATTCGTTGCCCGTACCGGCCAGAAAATAGACATCGAAGGTCGATGTCAGTGTGTTGGTGCTGAGTGCGGCCTGCTGGTTCGGAACGCCACTGGTGTCGATGGGATCGTTGAGCAACCGTGTTCTCATATCCAGCTCGAACCATTGATCTCGCGTAGTGATATAGCTTCCGGCATCATTAAAGGTCCAGTAGAGCGTCCCTTCTAGCAAATCGCCCAGCAACGACCAGTTCGGGGGAACAGGCCCGCCGACGCGGTTAAAGGCGATGTTGTCAATCTGAGCGGTGGTGGGTGGGTCCTCGGGATCGGTGCTGGAGACATACCCCTGGCCGTTCGGCATCACATCGTCTACCCGAACATTGCGCACCTCGATGGGGGTATAGCCCGGCGTCAAGAAACCAAACCAGCCGCCGGCTTCAATATTGTAAGAGCACTCTTCGCCGATCTGCACCTCGAGATCTGGTGAACCTGGCGGCGGGTTATTTTCCGAGCAATTGCCCACCTGCGCTTTGTTTAAATTAAATCCCATCACACGGGCGCGGATGGCATCGATGCTGTAGTTGTTGGCCCGGTCAGTGATGCCGTCACCCCTTGCCACGATGGTTGGGAAGGTCAACCGGGTGCCGTCAAAGAGAGTGATCTCGCCGATCACGTCGGCACGGAAGGTCAGATCGTCGGCAGCTATGTCAGCAGGATCCGTGCTTTTGCTGACGATAAAATCGAGTGCCAACTGGCCCCCATTGCGACCGATTTCCGATCCAGTGCACTCATAGATGGAGGCCCCTGCCGGGAGGCCCAAAGGATCCTGCCACTCGACCAAAGGCGGCCGGTTGGCAAGAGTGGCACTACACCCAACCGGCAGCGCCGATTCATCCACAACCATGGTCCGGCCAAAAGTGGCATAGGCATAATAGTCTTCAGCCCCATGACCACCGTTATTGGTCAGAACAACGGTCAGGGTCAGCGCATCATTGTTGGTCAAAATATAATCAAGCACGGGGCCACTGGGGCCATAGGTCTCAATATCCAGATCTTCGGGGTCAGGGGTGTGGTCACTGACATCCGTATCGATGGTTGCTCCCGCCGCACAGAAATTATCATATTGAACGGTCAAGGTGTTTTCCAGGTTGTTCAGGGAAGTGGCATGATCGGGATCTGTGTTATCTGAGGGACTCTCGATGACAACGTCGAGATCGGCCTCATCATCATAGGATTCGGGCCGGACCAGGATGATGCCGAAGGTGATGACCACCTGGTCGCCGTTGCGCAGCATATTTGTCTGACCCGAATTGGTGGCCTCAGAGCTGGTGAGGGTGAATTCCGGGATATTGTTGAGCAGAGGGTTACCATTGAGGTTGTCCCAACTGATCTGATTGGTCAATCCGGGATAATAGCCATAGGCACCCGTGGCCGCTATGGTTACTGGATGGGTCGCATCGACCACGTATTCCGGTGGGAGGTCATTGCGTAGCCAAAGATCCATGACCGTACTGTCCAGCGGGTTGGTGATGGTAATCCGCACCCTGCCCCTGGCCCCTGTTACGGGGTTTCCCGGGTAACCGATGTAATCGACATCAATGGTCAGGTTGGTGTTGCTTGTGTCTGGATTCCACCAGCCGCTTAACGTGGCGGTCACATCCGCCAGCGGGGAGCCTGTTGTGGTCCGGTCGATCCCACCGGGTGTGGCGGATTCGGTCTCACAGCCCCACTGTAAATTGCTCACGGTGTTGGTTCTGGCGGTCGAACAGGCGCCAATACCAGGGGCGGAATCCGGGATTTTACCCACCAGAAAGATGTCGGCGGGGAGGCTCTGGAGCACATCGATCAAATCAGAGCCGGGATCGTCATAACCGAAGGGGTCGTCCACATCATAATTGGTGAAGCTGTTGTTGAGGACTCGAACGTCCGTGCATCCAGGATAAGTTCCGATTGCACCATTGCCGGCAAGGGCAACGCTCTCCGCGGCCGCCTCGGTTGCACAGATGTAGTTGATGTTGAGGTTATCGCTGGTAGCCATTACATCGTCAAAGACCAGATCCTGCAGGTCGACATCACCGTTGTTGGTGACCCGAATACGCCAGATCACGTCGTCCTTGTCGTTTCCATAGACTGTTGATGCGTACGAACCCTGGGCCGCATCAACATTACGCCCCCCCTTGATGACTGCAGGGTCCGGTTCACGCAAGGGCAGGGTATCCAGCCCGGTGGGTACCGTTCTCGGTGTTCCCGGACATGAGTCATAGGTTTGGGGAATGGTTGGCGGCATGATTTCGTATACAGTGCTGTAAGTGAGGCTTGCCTGGATATCTCGATCGACACTCACCAACCCCTCTTGATTAAAACCGGAACCGGTGGCGCGTGTCACTGCGAATGTGATGGAGATGGTGTTATAACCCAAGGGCCACCAGCTGTGCGCCAGGATACCGAGCTCCGCAATCTGTCCCGAATCCCAAGTCAGTATCTGGTTGTTGACGCCGGTGATGTTCGGATACGAGGAGGCGCCGAGTGAGATGCCGTTGACCCTAACCGGTGTGGGTGCGCTTGAGTCGAAGGTCAATCCGGAACTGCGCAGATCTTCGACCACCGTCATGTCGATCATATTCGCCCCCTCGTAGGGATTGGAAACGATGATCGTGACGTAGCCGTAACCGCACAGCTCGCAATAGCTATTCGTCAGGTCGTTGCGGATGAACGGCGGGGGAGAGGATCTGAGATCGCAAGGGGCAGCCAGCACAGATTCTGCAAACAACAACAGGGCAAGGGCGCCAAAGGTGCCACCAATCCATGCACCCCAAAGTTTCGGCCTGGTTTTCTTCAGCAGTATAACGCGTGACCAGCACCGCAGCAAAAAAACCGGTAGACAACAGCGCACTGTATTTAAAGTGATTTTTACCTTTTTCACAAAAAAAGGCCTCCAATATTTTTGGAAGACCCTTGACACACTTCAGGTGTATTGATATTCTTTTTTTGTTTGAGTGTGCCGATAGGCCCTCAGCGTCGAGAAAGTCAGGCACCCAGACCCTGGAAAGTTTCGGTGCTTGGCTTTCTTATTTTATATTATCTGGTTATAAGGTTTACCGTCGCAATATTATTTTTAATTCTCCTTTTTCGATCTTTTTCCACTGCCTCATTGATAAGATATTATTTCTACACATTACATTTATTCCTAATATTTTATGTGCCATCAAAATATCCACATACTTTTCATCGTTTATTTTTTTTATCGACTCTTCCAATCTCCTCAGTATGCCAATAAATTTCTATTCTTTGCGGAACTAACATTTTTCCCGCTTCCTCATGCTCAAGGAATTAAACCAACTGCCATATGTTGTGCGCTTACGTTTGTTTTTTCTCTTAAGAACGGTTTCAGTGAAAATGAAAAACTTTTTCTCACGTTCAGGTCAAATCTGCAAACTTGATGCCATATTCAAATCTCTGCCTTAACATTTTATTTAATCTGACCCTTACCTTTGCTTTATTAAAATATATAGTGTGCGTGGAAAAGATTAGAGCACGCTTTGCTGGGTTCGATTCGGATGGAAGTTTATCGGCATTTGAGTACGCTATGATAGTTGGATCTCTGATATAAAATGCTGAACCCGGATGGAGTATGAATAGGTGTGCGAACCCACTCTATACTTTTATCTAATAGCGACTTCCAAACAGATAGTTTTCTCAAAACAAACCCGTAAGCACTTTAAAAGTACTATTTCGGAAATGCCTGGCTTTTGATTTCTTATTTCAAAGAATTCCAAGAAAATCGCTATCCGGAAAGTGCTGTGATCAATCTGCACTCAAAATAATTATGCACAGCCACGATCTGTCAAAAGAGAGGGGTACGGTCGCAGTAGGAATGTTATTTTTTTTACATCTGTATTGTTTTGTATACATATTGCAACCAGCTGGACGAATTACAATAGTCGGTCCTGAAAATGCATTTATCCATAGTTGATGCCTGTCCCTCGCAAAAATTAGATTCGATGAAAATTAACCGGACGCCTTTCAGGGCATTTCAACCCCCGTACCCGTACAGGCCGACCTCCAAAGCTTAATGCTCAAGCACCGGATGGCTATTCGCCACTACGATTTAAAGATGGCCCCTGAAGTGCTCAACCGTGCGGAACGGACCATAAAATGGTATGAACTCGAAGCCGCGACACAATTGGGCATCGACCTCAAGATATTCCGCATGAATCGCCTTGGCATACCACAGAATAGGATTGCAAAGAGATTGGGGCAATACAGGGAGACGGTTCGTGACCATTTGGCGAAAATGGCAACATTGCCAAATCCGCCAAATGCCGATCTGTCGAGAGGATTCACAGTCTCCCAGGTTGCAGAAAAGTACAATTGGACAGAACCCATGGTCTGGTCAATAGCCCTGGAAGGAAAGGAAGATATTATAAGATTCAAGGAACTTGGCTGGGGACTGAGGACATGGGACCAGTGGGAAAGCAATGATTGTGACAAAAGATTCGGAGACGACTGGCCCGGCCGAATCCCGGCGCAGCTCATAGCCCACATTCTCTTTTATTTTTCAAAACAAAACGACCTGATTCTCGATCCCATGGCCGGTGGAGGCGTAACCCCCGACACTTGCCTTGCCTTAAATCGCAGATGCTGGGCCTTTGATATGCAAGACCGGCCGGAGACACGCCCAGAAATCGAACCACATACATGGACTTTACCAGCAGCCCAACAGCTTACGAGCTTATCAGCTCAACAGCTATCCTGGCCTGTAAGCTCAAAAGAAAAGCCCGACCTCATCATCTTCGATCCGCCATACTTTGACAAAAAGGCCGCCGACTATGACAAGAAAAGCATATCCGGACTGCCGAAGAAAGAATATCTTGAATTCCTTGAGGCCTTCTTCGCCCTCCTGAAACAAAATGCCAAAAAGACGACAAGGCTTGCATTTATCAACGCGGACTGGCGTGATTTTCAGAACAAACCGGCGGCGGAAGAATCCGGCAAAGGGGCAATCCTGATAGACGACTACCTCCGAATCCTGAACAAAACCGGCTGGCAGCACACCCACATCATCCAAGCCCCCATGTCCGCGCAACGCTTCAGCGCCGTAGTTGTCTCCGCAATGCAGAAAAAAAGAATGCTTGGAGTAACATCCAGGTATGTGATAGTTCTGAAATAACAGGTATAAGGAATGGAAGTTTGATGGCTGTTCAGCAGTTCCCGCTTATGGTTAAAGTGCCCTAAAATAGCGATGTGAGGATTTGC
>CAYQNS010000021.1:0-34898 GCA_964418755.1 uncultured Desulfobacteraceae bacterium | reverse complement strand
TTTCATTTTTTTTAAATACATGCACCGCATGCAAAAACCTAACCGGACATTACTGGGAAAAACTAAAACAATTCTACCGATTGGTAAAAGATGTATGGGAAAATGGTCTGTTTGGAATAGATATCGGCCACTTTATTGTTGCCGTATTCATCTTTTTTGCTTTTCTTCTCCTGCGCCGGTTCTTTGCAAGATTTATTATCGGCAGGATCAAAATTGTTACAAAAAGAACAAAAACTGTAATTGACGATGCTATATTGGAGGCTCTTGAGAAACCGGTCCAGTTTATACCGGTTGTTCTCGGTGTTTTTTTTGCTGCCGAATACCTTCCCATATATGGCGGGATTGAGGTTATGGCCAATAATTTTGTCCGTTCTCTTATTGTATTTGTGATATTCTGGGGCCTTGTGAATCTCCTGAATCCCATGTCTTTTTTATTGAGACGGCTTGAAAAGGTGTTTACCTCTTCGCTGGTTGACTGGCTGCTCAAGGCGATCAAAGTTACTTTTATTTTCATTGGTGCGGCGACGATTCTTGAGATATGGGGTATTAAAGTCGGCCCGATTCTAGCCGGGCTGGGATTGTTTGGCGTTGCTGTTGCCCTTGGGGCGCAGGATCTTTTTAAAAATCTTATTTCCGGCATTTTGGTGATCGCCGAAAAGAGGTTCAACCTTGGAGACTGGGTTCGAGTTGACGGCGTTGTGGAAGGCACGGTCGAGTCCATCGGATTTCGTTCCACGCTTGTTCGCCGATTTGATAAGGCGCCGGTTTTTGTGCCGAACTCAAAATTATCCGATCATGCTGTTATCAATTTCAGTTCCATGACACACAGGAGAATTTACTGGAAAATCGGAGTGGAGTACCGCACCACAGTCAAGCAGCTCCGGCAGATTCGCGACGCTATCGAGCAATACATTTTAAAAAGTGACTATTTTGCAAAACCGCCAAAAGTTTCCATGTTTGTGCGTATTGACAGATTCAGCGATTCTTCTATCGACATCATGATATATTGTTTTACAAAAACCACGGAATGGGGCAAATGGCTGGAGATAAAGGAAACACTGGCCTATCGGATCAAGGAATTTGTTGAAGAGGCGGGCAGCGCTTTTGCTTTTCCCAGCCAGTCCCTTTACGTTGAGACACTGCCGACAGAAGCCCCGGAAATATTTGTTCCGCCTGCTGCCTAAAAACCGGACAAGCCGGTGCCGTTGAAAACGGCGTACGCCGCAAATAATAAATTACAGGCACCAAATTACAAATAAATCTCAAATAAGATCCAAAACCCGGATAAACCGGTCTCCGGTTCGGATCTCCGGCCCTATGGGCTGGAAGCGGGCTCGGAGAAAAATTATTATGTTTTGTTGATTCCGATAAATCCGGCTACCATCAACGCTATTCCAAGAAAATAACAATATCTGCCATTATCAAAAAAATAATGCCCTGCAATAAGCAGGACAATTCCCGCTATCCCGATGAAACAAAAAAAATTTCTCATACGCCCCTCATTGTCTTCTTTAATTTTTAAAAACCGGAATCCTCATTTTTTATAAAACTCAGGCAGTCTTTCCTTATCATAAGATGGTTTGTGGTATTTTAAAGGAAGATCTTATGGTTCGAGTCGGCCCGGGAAAATATGAAGATTTACTAAAATTGCCCCACACCCGGAAATTTGATATTACGGGTAAGCCGATGAGAGGTTGGGCAATGGTTTCATATGCGGGATATGAATCAGACGATGATTTATTTGAGTGGGTTGCGCAGGGCCTAATTTATGCTTCATCCTTGCCATTCAAAGTTTACGCAAAAAAAAATGGCTGCAACAATACGCAGAACCAGTCATTGCACAGTTTATTGGAAAACCTGTGATCCGGCAGTCGTATACGGTTACCTTATTGAATCACGCGGCCCATCGGCAAGTGATGGGCCGCGATAATAGGCGAAACGCCATTTTGACCTTCATGTTTCCAGTAAAATAGCCTGTCCCTCGACAAAATCCACGCTCTTCAGCTTGCCCTGGACAAATTTTTCATCGCCAAACAGGCCCGTCAGCACAAATCCGTCATCCCTGGCCTCTATGCCGGCGACGTCCTTCATGATTTCCATCAACTGGCCCTTTGAATCGACACTTATCGTACTGAGACACATATTTTTATCCCCTGAGATTATTTGTAACAAATTTCGAAACGTAAATTAATATCCATCTACAAATTAAATACTGTAAACAATCTTGTTTGTATTTGATTTCATCGCCCGTGTTACATCCGGCACTTCCATGCCTCCGACGCTGCCGTTATTGTCTTGAAAGCAAAAAATCCAGCACTTCCCCGGCAGCGCGGGTTGCTGCACCCTCGCCGAATGCGCTGCCTTCAAAGGAAGCCTCGAACACAACCGGATCATCGGGAATAACCCCGATAACATCTATGCTGTTTTTCTCCAGCTCGGTTTTCAGTTTGGCCGCCACTCCGCTTGATTTAACTTTATTTAAAACAGCCCAGAACGGTTTGCCCATCCCGGCAGAGATCTCTTTGATTTTTCGGGCAATGGCCATGGACTCATAGGACGGCTCTACAATAATGAGTATGGCATCTATACCGGCATCAACACCTCTGCCGAAATGTTCCACCCCGGCCTCCATATCTACGAGTGCAATCTCATTTTCCCGGAGATGAAGTTTTTTTAAAAACTCACGGTTTAATACCCCCATGGGACAGGCACATCCCTCGAATGATTGAAGAATCTTACCGATACTGACCAGCCGCAGTCCGTTTCGCCCGAGAATATAACCGTCAGGAATATCCTGTATGCCAATAGACGTTTCATTAAAAATATTCGCCTGGCCCATCTTTTTTTTAAGCTTTTTCTTACCCCCGACCAGATCCATAAGCGGTGTCGGCGGTTCTTTAAAGCCAAGTGTACGATAAAGGCCGGAATTCGATTCATCCGAATCAACCACCAGAACCTTGAGACCGCAAGTTTCAGCCTCTTTGGCCAACAGCCCGGTCAGAGTGCTCTTGCCGCTGCCGCCTTTGCCGCAGACTGATATTTTCATAAAATAATCTCCTTTTGCAAATGGCCGGTATATATCATCCGCCATTCGCAAAACAACCCAAATGGCTTACGTGCCGATTTGGGAATTTCTGTTACTTCCAACAATCTGCCGGTTTATCCCTGCAACTTTTCGGCCTGTTCGGAAAGCAGATTTTTAAAATGGTCCAGGGTAATCGTATAAGGGATAATCGGTATCCCCATCCAGTCGGAATATTCCAGAAATTCTTCCGGTTTTTCCGCCATATATTCATCAAGATAACCGATTCCATCCAGAACAACAGCACCGCCGGTATGCTTTGGAAAATTTTCGTTGGCCAGCCCTCTGTCCCAGCCCTTGAAAACCTTATGACGAAACTTGATCCAACCCGCTGTCATCCACCACACTTTTTCATTTCCGGCCACCTCCTGTGCAATCGCATCCCGTTGTGCTTCACTGGCCAGCATGTCCATGCAGTGGGTAGCATTGATCCTGACGACGTTCGACCCCTGCTCTTGGATAATGGTTTTCATGGTCCGAAGAGGTTCATCCGCATTGAGGTAACAGAACTTGCCGCCGTACACCACCAGCACCTTGTCTGCCTTTTCTTTTGCCTTCGTGATGCGTGAAACCAACTGCCGTTCCAGGTCGCGGACATCCTCATGAAGGCCGGGGGTGGTAAAATAGAGATGATCGGTGTCCAGAAACCCTTCCTGCTTAAGATAATTCAACTCGAGGGACAATGTCCCGCAGGAAACAACGGCAATATTCGAAAAAGATACAGCGTCCATTGGTATATCTCCTTATTTTAATATTTTCGGGCTATATCGTACCCGGCATGGATGGCGGAAAAAATATCCTTGACATCTTGAGCATCTCCAATGACTTCGACATTCGCCACAACATCGGTAAAACTTTTGTCGGGCGGATCAGAAGGAAGCATACCCGAAGAAAGAATGACCGTATGAAATGGTTTCAAAATAATTTTTTCTCCGTCTTTTTCAACCTCAACGCCGTTTGTCCCAAAGTTTTTGACTATCGTATGGGGCATAAGGGTCACATCCGGCATTTTTTCAATACGCATGAGGCAAAGTTTTTTGGTAATCATCTCCATCATGCTGCCGATGGGATCGGTCCGTTTTGTGGCCGTTACTTCAAATCCCTGTTTACCGAGTTTTTCCACAATTTCAAGTCCGGTTCTGCCGGCACCGATCACAAGGACCCTGGGGCCCTTTACCTGTCCGGTGCCCTTGAAATAATCGATGGACGTCATCACGTTCTGTTCTTCAAGACCTTGAATTTCCGGAATATTCTGAACGGCTCCGGTGGCCCATATCAGAAGATCCGGTTTAATTTTTTCCATCAGCTCAGCATCCACCAACCGGTCGGTGATCACCGTGTCGACATTTGCCCGCACATCATACTTTAAGTTGTCCAGGCCGTCCTGCATCGGTTGTTTTCCCGGGGCCTGCCAGGCCAGGCTGAACTGGCCGCCCAGATGATTTTCCTTTTCCGTCAGGGTCACGTGGTGCCCTCGTCGGGACAGATAAAAAGCCGCACTCATGCCTGCGGGACCGCCGCCGGCGATAAGCACCTTCAACGGACGGTCCGTGGGGGGCAGTTCCGGCAAACCGATTGTCGGATTGATATTGCAGCCCAGGGGCTGGCCGCTTTTTATCCGGTGGAGGCAGCCCTGCAGGCAGTAACCGCAGTATCGCACATCCGGGTATTGATTGTTTTGCCATTTTTCCACAAGATCCGGGTCGGCAATGAGCGGTCTGCCAAGGGCTACCAGGTCGGCCAGGCCCTGATCCAGAATCTGTGTCACCTTTTCTTTTCTGCCCATTCTGCCGGCGATGATAATCGGAAGGGTCGTATTTTTGCGCACCCAGTCCACGGCTTCCATCTGGGGCTTTTCCGGAAGGCTTGAATGGTGAAAATACCAGGGGGGGCTAAAGCAGGCAGTGCCCATGCCCACATGGATGGCGCAGACGCCCTTTTCTTCAGCCAGGGCCAGCAATGGTTTGACATCCTTCTGCCCAATACCGAACTCCGGAGACATTTCATTGCCTGAAATGCGCAGAATAATCGGCATCCCGGGTGCTCCCAGGGCCACTGCCGATAGAACCTCACTTGCAAAAAGAAGTCGGTTCCGGCCGTATGAATCGGTTCTCTTGTTAATCTTACCATTTAAAAACTGGGACACAAGATAACCGTGGCCGCACTGAATTTCCAGGGCATCGATGCCCGCCGTGGCGGCCTTTTGGGCCGCGGTCCTGTATCCTGCAAGGATGGCGTCAATCTCCGGTATGGTCAAAATTTCGGCGGTCTGTCCGGTGAGTGGGCATGTAAGAACCGACGGGGCCTTGGGAGGGCCGCCCGAGGCTTTTGGGTTTGCGCCGGCTCCGGCATGATTCAGGTGCAGACAGGCCAGACGGTTTTCCTTATGGATCGTGTCGGCGATTTTTGCAATCTGGTCGGCGCTGTCGGGCAGATGAATGCTCAACTGTTTGGGATGCTCCCTTCCGTCTTGAGTGACGGAAACCGGTTCCAGGATCAAAAGCCCGGGCCCATGGGCGGCAATGTGGCTGTAAAAAGTCAACTGGCGGCCGGTTACTTTGCCGTCCGGTGTTCCATAGGCGGTTTTTATCGGCGGGAACACGAAACGGTTGGTGAGCGTTAAGCTGCCAAGCGCAAATTTGGTAAACATTCTGTCCATTGGCCCTCCTTTTGGTTCGTATCTTACTTCTGAAATTCGTGTTTTTATGTCAAAAAACAAGAAACAAATAGCAAAAAATCAAAATGACTAAAACTCCAGAATTGAGATTAATTTTGCGCCTGTGTGAGAAATTGACATTTCTTGGTCAGAACTCAAGCGTTAGGTATCAAAACAAAAGGTCCAGAGAAACCGTTCATTTGCCCCAGCATAGCTGTTTGATCTGCATGGCTGTGAAATTGCGGCGGTTAGCGGCCGGGGTCATGATCAATAAACTAGAGCAAACGAACGGCATGTTTTGTGGTCCGGAGCAATCGTTTCATCCGCCGAAATTGCCGGCGCCAAGAACATCCATAGCATCTTCGGCCTTCACCCGAAGATGGGACAGAGTTGCATCGAACTTATCGCGGTCCGTCCTGATATCATCGATTCCCATCTCTGGTGTACAATCTTCCCGAATCTCCTCGATTCTATCATCCATTTCAGCCACAAGTATGTGCAGGTCTTCGATATTGGGAAGGATTTTCGCTCTATCACTACTGGGTATCTGCTCCATTTTCCGGGAGATGTCATAGATGATAGCCTTCCAGGCAGTAAGCTCCATTTCCATGGTTTTACAACAATTTTTTGCTTTCATAATAATCTCCTTTCCTTAAAAAGATGAATAATAGCGATTCGCCAACAGTTGCCGGCAATGATCGCAGGGTAAAAAGATTAATATCAATAATCGTGCCATGTTGTGGGCGAAATCCCACAAAAACCCTAAGGAAATATTTACCATCTGTATTTACGATCTTAAAAATTCGATTTTAATCCACCCCGGTGAAATACACTACGCTTGTCCTTCAAAATTTCATCCCGGTTAAACAAAAGAAAGAGCAGTTTCACAAGTTTTCAATTCTCATTATCCAATTTAAAGGGCGATCTATTGGCGCAATGTTCTGCGGATGGCTTTGGACAGTGATTCTGCGTTCTGAAGCCCGACAAATCGCGTAACTTCCTTGCCATCCTTGAAAATGATCAAAGTCGGAATACTGGCAATTCCCAGATGCAGAGCGGTTTTCTTATTTTCATCCACATTGATTTCTATAATGGCTGCCCGTCCTTTAAAATCTTCAGATAACTCCTCAATAATTGGGTACTGAACCCGGCATGGAGCACACCAGGGGGCGTTGAAATCCACCAGGGTAATCCCGTGGCTGACGATAGATTCAAATTTTTTAATATCCTGAATTTTTTCAGACTCCATGCCGATACCCCTGTTAATAATTATTTTTTCACCCTTTGCATTTGTGGAATCCATACCGAAAAATAAAAACATGGGCGACAGCCTTTGTTTTTTGGCTCGTTTTGGTATCGCAAATGCTTGACCATGCATAATTTAATCGCAAATTTTGTGCCATTTGCCTGATTGCTTTTGATCAAACCGTGTCCCTGGCATGCAGTTCAAAACAACACTTTGAAACCATGCCGCTAAGTCGAAGAAAAACAACCAATATAAAATGCCGAATTCAGACTTTGTTTAATGGCTGAGTATTTACGTTCAAATTGGACGTCGAACCGCATTAAAATCTGAACACGTTGATTTTACACCTTTATTTCCCAATTCAACAATTCATCACTGAACGATTTGACGATACCTATAATATGGTATTGTTTGTCATTTTAATTTTTCCACTGTGTTTGTTTACTCTTTGGGTTTTGGGTTTTGACATAACAACAAAAAATATCAAATATAAGATCCAACATCATATTTTGTAATAAAAATATGATTCTTTGATGTAAACAAAGTGTTACCTGATTGGACATCATAACGTTCCAAGCGTTATGGTAACGAATTGAATCTTCATTTTTGCAATGGCGTATAATGACGGCGAAAAACAAATTTATCCGGACGCTGAATCAGCCGGCGAAGATCAGAAAGACAGAGCACCGGCTGGCCGGCGTGGAAGGATATAGCGATTCTGAACGGGCTTATAGAGCAATGTAGCTGGAACAAGGACGAGGTAAGTCGTCACTCGGCATCAAGCGAACGACTGTATGGGAAAATATGTAAAAATGGAGTATACCGCTGAGAAGACCTTCGCAGAAAAACAAATCGACCCTACGAGCCTATCTCGAAGGGCCGATCTGCTGCAAGTGAGAGAGGAAGTTGGACATTAGATTTGGAGGTAATGTCAAGTTGAAGCTCTCGTTTGTTTTTAGAAGGCAAATGCCATGCCATAAACTGAATCGCATTATTTTTTTATCTGATAGCGTTTCATTTGTTTCCATACACTGGTACGTGAAATACCCAGAATGCGCGCCGTCTTGGTTTGGTTTCCTTTTGAACACTGCAGGGCATCTATCAGTCTGCGCTTTTTTATCTCATCCAGCCCCAGGACCGATTCACCGGCAGGTTGCTCCGGGCTGTCAGTGTGCTGAAAAATTTTGGCCGGGAAATGATGCGGTGCAATCATTTTTTCCTGACATGAAACAAAAGCATATTCAAAGGCACTCTTGAGTTCCCTGGCATTTCCGGGCCAGGCATACTGCATCAGGAGATCCAGGGCCTCATTGCTGATTCCTTGAATCGGTCTGCCGCTCTTTAACTGAATCCTTCGAAAAAAAGACTCGGCCATCAGGGGAATATCACCGATTCTTTCCCTCAAGGGCGGAATCGAGATCGGAATCACATTAATTCTGTAATAAAAATCTTGTCTAAACGACCCATTTTCAACCAATTGCCATAAGTCCTTGTTCGTAGCCGAAATGACCCGCGCACGGATTGGAACCGGATGGTAATCGCCTACCCGCTCAACCACTTTTTCTTCAAGGACACGCAACAATTTCACTTGGGTGGAAAGCGGCATGTCGCCAATTTCGTCCAAAAAAATATCCCCATCCCCGGCCGCCTCGAATCTGCCTTGCCGGCTTTTAATGGCGCCGGTGAAAGCCCCTTTTACATGACCGAACAGTTCACTTTCCAACAGCGATTCGTTCAGCGCGGAACAGTTGACCTTGATATACGGGTTACGGCAACGGAAGCTGCAGTCATGGATCGCTTTGGCCACAAGTTCCTTGCCCGTCCCGCTTTCACCATGAATAATCACCGGTGCATCCGATTCAGCCGCATTGGTGATGTGATCAAATAGGCGCTGCATCGACACCGAGGCACCGATGATCCCGTGAAACCGGTCTTCCTCCTTCAGCTCGCGCCGAAAGGTCTCGATCTGTGCCTCTTTTTCAATAAAATCGGTTAGATCGGTAAGGGTTTCAACGGCGCCGGTTAAATTCCCGTTGTTGTCCTTAAGAATAGAGGCGTTTTTCACAACTGGCACATAGCTTCCATCCTTGCGCATCACCATGCATCGTTGCTTTTCCAGACAACCATTTTCAAACAGGGAGCAATAGTGATTTCCGTCTGTTTTACGCGCTCTACGGCAGGTATTGCAGTTTAAAATTGAACAGGATCTGCCCAGCAGCTCTTTGCGGGGATACCCGATTATGGCTTCAAAGGCATTGTTGACTGTAATGATCGTACCAGCCGTATCAACGATCATCACTCCATCCTGAATCGTATCCACCACGGTTTTCCAATATGTATTCACTTCTCGTTCAAACATCAACGCCTCATATGTTTAGTTTGTTAACAATATTTGTGTTAACCCGTTTAACATGTGAACAGCTGCAAGGCAATCTTTAAATTCAAAAACATAACCGGTATTTCTAACTGTCATGCCGCGATAATTTTTTCCACCGGTAAAACATCCGTGGAAAGCTTTGAATCAATCGGGTTGACGCGCTTTGTCCCAAAATCTAAGATGTTTGGTCAAAAAAAAATTTCAATCCGTTCGACTATAATTGGTTAAACATGGCATCGATTTTGCTTGTGCCATCACGGTATTGGGATTGAGACCAAAACCACATGATTTAGTATAATAAAACTTCTGATTAGATTGCCAGGCCTGCAATCTTCAACTGAACATGCGGAGAAAAAAAGATGCGCACACTCGATCTTCGTGGGATGATACTTCCTTTTGTTTTACTCAAGGTAAGCAACGCCTTCAAAGAGATCGGAACCGGGGAAACCCTGGAAATTCTACTCGAAGATCCGGATTCAATGCGTGATCTTTTGAAAATTCTGCCGCCTGCTTTATGTAAATTAACAACCACGGAAAAAATTAAAGACGGGGATACGAATTTTTGTATCCAATTGTTAAAACAATCTGAAAACAAGGAGGATATCATGTCGGATTTAGATTTAAGTACAATCAACGCGGCAAGTACGGTCGATGCCAGAGGAAGCGCCTGCCCGGGTCCTTTACTGGAGGCCAAAAAGGGTGTCGGCAAGGTCAAGGTCGGTGAAATTCTTGAAATTTACTCAAATGATTCCGGTACACGGACCGATATTCCGGCATGGTCTAATAAGGTAGGACACGAATATTTGGGCATATTGGAAGCCGATGGATATGACAAGCACTTTGTCAAAAGAAAAAAATAGGCAGAAAACATCATGACTTCACTTACGAATCGACAAAGCGAAGGCAAAATCCTGATTCTGGCAACTGAAACCTGCGCTTATCCCGGAGCAGATTCCGTAGGACAAGCGCATTCCAGTTATCCTGCAAACACTTACATATTCAGGGTGCGGGCACCCGTTCTCTTTCCGGAGCAATTCTACCTTGATTGTTTTAAAAAAGGTATCAGCGGCATTATCATCATGTCCTGCGGGGAGGAGTGCCCGTACGAAGGGGCCTACAAGGCCATGGCCAAAAAATTGGACCGGGTGTACGCCATGATGAAAAAGCAGGAACTCGATATCAGACGCGTTCGCCTGACAGCGATCTGTACGGTATGCAACCGGTCTTTTCTCAACGAAATAAACCAGATGAATGCGGTGGTTCAGAAGCTGGGGCCACCACAGATGATACAAAACTGACGGCACTTACATGGCCTTCGGGTTTCCGCTCATATGTGGCCGAACTTTTCCCGCAGGCCGTAGAACCTGAAATGTCGGGAAAAACGGAGGAATTGCATGCTGAAAAAAGATTTCGATGTTCTGGTTGTAGGCGGCGGCATTGCCGGTCTGCAGACAGCCCTGGACCTTGGAGACCAGGACTATAAAGTGGCAATCGTGGAAAAAGATGCGACCATCGGGGGTAAGATGATCCGTCTCTCCAAGGTTTTCCCCACCCTTGATTGCGCGAGTTGTATTACAACGCCCAAGATGGCCGCTGCGGCCCATCATGACAATATTACCCTGTTTACCTATTGTGATCTGAATGCTCTGGACCGTGATGGGCAGACCCTGACAGCCGGCATTACACAACGTCCCCGATATGTCGATCCTGACAAATGCATTGGATGTCGCCAGTGTGAGTACCACTGCCCGGTTTACGTGTCAGACGGAGAGCAGGGCTATTTTTCCGCTACCAAAGCCATTTGCATACCTTTTTCAAACGCCATTCCTCAAATTGCGGTGATGGATGTCGAAAACTGCATGCTCTGCGGAAAATGCGAGAAGATATGCCCGACCGATGCGATCGATTATCTTCAAGAACCCGAAGATTTTGTGATTACCGCTAAAGCAGTCGTTTTGACCACCGGATTCGAGCTGATGCCTTTCTCGGATAAAATTCAATACGGCATGGGGAAAATACCCAACGTCATTGATGCCATGCAAATGGAACGACTACTGGCACCCCACGGCCCCTACAACCGAGTACTGCGGCCATCGGATGGCATGGAGCCCGACTCTATCGCCTATGTCCAGTGCGCAGGCTCCAGGGATAAAAGCATGGGGGTTTCGTATTGCTCCAGGGTCTGCTGCATGTATGCCATCAAACAGGCCATGCTCTTATCCGGATCTTTACCCCTTGCCGATATTACCATTTATTATATGGACATTCGTGCATTCGGCAAAGGCTACGAGCAATTTTACCAGAACGCCAAGGCCATGGGGATTGAGTTTGTCAGAGGCAAAATAGCCAAAATCAGTGAAGGCGGAAACGGAAGTGTGGCCCTGCATTACGAAGCCCAGGATGGCGAGGGAGTTGTTACCGCCGACCATGACCTGGTGGTACTTTCCATGGCTATGGTTCCCGGGTGGCATCCTGAAGAGATCTGTCCGGTTTCGGCTGACTCGGATCATTTCGTTAAAACCATTCAGCCCAAGCTGTCCCCGACGTTGACGGAGATGGAAGGGGTGTTTGTCGCGGGGGTTGCGGCAGGCCCCAAAGATATCGTGGACACCATCACGGAGTCCGGTGCTGCCGCGGTTGAAGCGGCCAAATACCTGGCTGTGCTGGAGCGTTCGTGCAAAGCAGTAGCCTAGCGTCGAGTAAAAAAGCCTGATCCTTAAGGCCAGGCATTTCAGGAACCGACTTTTCCAGCACGGCAAAGCCCAATATTTCTGACATGGTCAGATGTACCTTAATTTTCAAGGCTGAGAATATAATCTCTGCAGGAGATAAACAAATGGTGGATGAGAAGAAAGACAAAGAAGAAACATCGAAGCCAAAAGTTGGCGTTTATATTTGCTACTGCGGCGGCAACATTTCCGACCATGTGGATGTGGAAAAGGTTCGTGATCGTGTGGAAAAACTGCCCGAGGTGGCGGTGGCCCGAACCAACATGTTCATGTGTTCGGATCCAGGCCAGGCACTGATCATGGAGGATCTTAAAAACGGCATTGTTGATCGTGTCGTAGTGGCCTCCTGTGCGCCGAGTCTTCACGAAACAACCTTCCGTGGCGCCATTTCACGGGCCGGCGCAAATCCTTATATATACGATCATGCCAACATCCGGGAACAGGTCAGTTGGGTGCACCAGGGCGACACAGCCACGGATAAAGCCACCCGGCTGGTATCTATGGCGGCGGCCAAAGCCGAACAACTCGTCCCCTTGGAAGCGATCCGTGTGGACGCCAAAAAACATGCGACGGTAATCGGTGGCGGAATTGCCGGGCTCAGGGCCGCAAAAGACTTGGCGGACCGTGGTATTGAGGTCGCCTTACTTGAAAAAGCACCCTTTATCGGCGGCCAACTCGCCAACCTGGATCGGATTGCGCCCACCGGGGACAGGGCGGCAGATCTGGTTAGCGATCTGGCCCGTCAGGTGCTGGCCGATGATTCGATTACGGTTCATACCTGCTCGGTAATTGAAGCCTTTGGAGGTTATGTGGGCAATTTCAAGCTTGGAGTTAAAAAGCAGCTACCGGAAATGGATCAAAAAAAAATCAAGCAATTGGGTGCCACAGATCAGGCAACCGGAGAATTCATTCCCTTTGCAGGGATCTACAACGGGTCCGTGTCGTCCGTTCCTGAAGAATTTACAATTGAGACCGGGGTTATTATCCTGGCCACGGGGTTTAAGTCCTATATGCCTTATAAAGGGGAGTATGGTTTCGGAGAATATGAGCAGGTGATCACCCTCCCGGAATTGATTCGGAGTATAGCCGAGAATAAATCTGCCGGAAATTTGCTTGAATTCAACGGCAGAAAAATTCGCAGTATGGCCATGATTCATTGCGTGGGCAGCCGGCAGATCCCCGGAATCCATCCGGAAAATGAGGGGGGCTATCTCAATGAATATTGCTCGAGAACCTGTTGCACGGCCGCACTCAATGAATCCAATATCATTCGCACTTCTTATCCCGGAACACGTGTTTTTGAATTTTACCGTGATATCCGTACCTATGGCCGGGGCCAAGAGGAGCTTTATGAGGAGACTGCTCGAAATCAGGTGGTCTTTCTCAGGTTTGAAGATGATGCGTCACCCGAGGTGATCCGCAACACCGGTCATTCGAGCGATTTCCCTTTGACTGTCAAAGTGAAAGATACATTAACTTTTGGAGAAGAGGTGGAGGCTCCTGTGGACCTGGTGGTGCTGGTCACAGGAGTCGAGCCTAATGATGTTTCCGACCTTGTGGAAATGATGAAGCTACCTGTGGGAACGGATAGGTTTCTATTGGAGGTGCATCCGAAACTACGGCCGGTTGAATTGCCTATTTCCGGGATACTGCTGGCCGGGACGTGCCAGGCGCCCATGGATGTAGGTGAAGCCTGTAATGCCGCAGGTGCCGCTGCCGTCAAGGCGGCCGCCCTGCTCGGTCGTGGATATGTGGAATTGGATCCTTTTGTTGCCCAGGTCGATACGGACAAGTGCAGAGGAAACGGCGCCTGCGTGGATGCCTGCCTGAGTGATGGAGCGCTGAACCTTGTGGAAATGGTGATAGACGGTCAGAATGTCAAACGGGCACAGGTGACACCGGTCCTCTGTCTGGGATGCGGGGCCTGTGTCGGTGCGTGTCCGGAAAACGCCATCGAGGTTGCCGGCTGGACTCTCAAGCAGTATGAGGCCATGGTTGACCGAATCGTAGCTGAGGATGCGGCGGCCTGATGAAAATAAAGAAAAATGATTAACACCGCCGTATATAACATTTGCCCCCCTGAACCTTGGACCTATAAAACGATCAGTTCAGGGCAATCAATTGATGAGGGAAGACCATGAGTCAGGAAAACGATCGTCAAAATGAAAAAAAGGCCGCTATGAAAATGCTTCGTGCGACCCGCAAGGAATCAATCCGAAACGCTTCCGCCAGGGCCAAGGCGCAAAAAAAGGCCTTAAAAGCAATCAAGGGGCACCTTGAAAAAGGTCCCGGCACCGTGCCGGAAGTGGCTGACGCAACTGAAATTCCGGCAGACCAGGTACTATGGTATATGGCGGCCCTGAAAAAATATGGAGAGATCGTCGAAGCTGAAAAAGACGGCGGTTATTTTCGGTATGCATTGACCGAACGTCCAGTTCAGGCTCCGTCCTGATAACAACGGCGGATGAAGATGATCCGGCCGAGGAGAATACATATGGCTTTATTAAATCCGAATTTTGCTGAAGAAATAGAACCGTTTACGGAAGATACGGCACTGGCATGCTTTAATTGCGGCACCTGCACAGCCATCTGCCCCCTGATCTATGAACACTTTCCGCGAAAAATGATTCGTTACATCCAGATCGGGGCCAAAGACCGCATTCTGGAAAATGCAAATGAACTCTGGCGTTGCCTGCACTGCGGTCTCTGTACCCAGACCTGCCCGAGGGAAGCCAATCCCGGCGAAATTCTGCTGGGCTTGAAACGCTATGTTGTAGCGAGTTGGAGGAGGCCCTGAAATGTATAACCCGAAGGATGTCATAAACATCGTTGCCGGAAACGTCAGAAAAACCAGGAGCCCGTTCGGCATTCCGAAATTCATGGACAATACATGGTGGAAGGGTGCAGACGTCAAACGCGAAGGCGACGCATTGCTGTTTACAGGCCTGATGTATCAACTGGTCCCGTACATTGAGAAATCCACGTCTTATCTGCAACGCTTTGAAGACACCACCTGGGCCGGTTATATGCAGTATGCCCGCTTTTTCCCGAAATACCTTGCCGGTATCGGGCTGGCTTTAATGACCCCCGGCAAAGGCAAACGCGAAGCCGATACCACTTTGAAAAATGTTGTTAAAATTCTGAATAAATCCAATGTTGATTTTAAGTATCGGCCGGAACTGGACAATTACAGCGGGATTCTGCTTTACGATTTGGGGGATCAGACCAGTTTTGTCGAACACGCCAAATTCGTGGCTGAAAAACTGCAACGGGCCGGTATTAAAAAAATCATTACTGTTGATCCGCACACCACTTATGCCCTGAAAGTCCTTTATCCCAAATATACCGGCATCAATTTTGAGGTAAAAACCTATTTTGAACTGGCCAAGTTAAGCGGGGGGAACGGTAAGCAGCGGGTCACCCTCCATGATCCCTGTTTCTACGGTCGTTACCTGTCGCTTTCCGATGTTCCCCGACAGGTACTGGCCAATTTGAACATCGAATGCGTTGATCTTGAAAATTCCGGCGATTTTACAAATTGTTGCGGTGGGCCGGCCGAATCCATCTCCCCGAGCCTCTCCAATGAAATCGGAGGTCGCCGACGGGCGGAACTGGAATCCACCGGAGAGACCATCGTATCCATGTGCCCTATCTGCATAGGAAATTTAAGAAAAGCCGGTGCCAATGTTGAAGACTTATCTACTGTATTGGCACGTTATGCCGACTAAAACAGCCGAAACTTATTTTATGAAAAGGAGTTTATTGTAATGGAAGAAAACGCTGAAAAAATACTTTACATGTGTACATGCTGCGAAAAAGATCCTGAAAAAGCACACATCCCTTTTGTCCTGGCCACTGCTGCTCTGGCAACGGACATAAAAGCGACCATTGCCTTGCAGGGAGACGCTGTTCATATCGCCACCAAAGGCTATGCCGAGACTGTGCCAAGCGGCGGCGGATTTCCGCCCATGAAAGAACTGCTTGACAATTTCCTGGCCTTTGGCGGAGAATTAGGCGTTTGCGGTCCCTGCATCAAACACCGAAATATCCCTGAATCGGATCTGATTGAAGAGGCTGAAATCACCACCGCCGGTCAGGTAAATCTGGCAGCCCTTGATGCGGATGCCGTATTCGTTTTTTAAAACTTTCCAACCCGAGTAGACTGCTGGAACAATTGAACCAAATTGAATATTTTCGATTAAATACTTTCGATTTAGGGTATCGGTGAGTTAATGTTGAGGAACTAATAAGCGAGGCAAACCATGGAACATGCAGGCATCAATTATCCTCCGGGACGGATTACCGACCTGATGATACTCAAACAAAAGGGCAGCATCGTCACATGCAAGACATCTTTTGAAGTTTTGCCGGTGGATTTTTCCCACCGCAGTAATCCGTTTCAAGCATATATTTTTCTCTGCCGCTATACCGGCGAAATCGACAAACAGCAATACTCTTTCAAAAAATGCTATGCCCGGGGATGCCCAAACAACCTGTGCACCCATGTTTCGCAGGCCGTCATGATTGCCAACCGTTATCTGCAAAGGGACTATCACAAGCTGGAACAAGTCGGCATTAAAGTGATAAAACGCTTGTTTACCCTCGAAGAAATGACCGTTAAATTCGATGGCTATCAGGAAGAACACGGTCCCTTGCTGGCGATTCATGACTACATCAACATCGCCGGAGAAGGCAGCCCGGTCGCTATTGCCCCGGCCCTGGAATTTGTACCGGCAGTGGAGCACTTTGCCAACCACAAGCATCAGATGGTTTTTCTGATGGTGAATTTTACGGTTACATGTCTTGGTGAGACTCATCATTACGAGCGTTGTCTGGCCTGTTATCCCATGGAAAAAGAAACCGAGGAAAGGCAACAAAAAATTGAAATTGCCAACGCTCGGCTGAAATCACTGTATACCGAGTTTGATGCGGTTGAAATAAAATATGACAAACAGTTTTTCAGTTAAACGCAATATAGGCAACAGGTCAGAATACTTGCCCACAGGGCCATCTTTTAACTGCTGAACAACAAAAAGAAAAAATAGTATGCCAGACAAAGTACTCATTGTGGTATCCTGCACTGCCAATGAATAACCATTCCCCTGTAGGAACGGATGGCCTCTTTGTTTTTCAGGAATATTTTCCTTGACAGCTCGGCCCGAAAGTATTGTTACTTTCGGGCCGATTTGCTATAGGGGGAATATATATGGCGATTCGTTGTTTTAATAAATGGGCAATATCGATTGATACAGTCCCCGGAAACAGCGAGGCGCCTTAAATTCTTTATTGCCGAGGCCCGAATTCATGAAAATCGCCGTACCGGCAACTGCGCCGGATCTGGAAGCACCGGTTGCATTTAAATTAGGTACAGCCCCCTATCTGCTGATTATCGAAACCAAAACCATGGCCTTTGAAGCCCTTGAAGCGCCTTCCGATTCGACCGGTCCCGGGGCCGGCATCCAGGCATTGACCTTGATTCTGGAGCAGGGCGTTCGTACGATTTTGGTTGGCTTTATCTCACCGGGTATTGCGGCCACCCTTGCCGACAACGACATCGACGTTGTTACCCGGGTTACCGGCACGGCGCAAACCGCAGTTGAAGGCTATCTGGCCGGTCAATCCGGCATGAATAAGAAACAGGCACCTGCAGCACGGCGGATATCATCCGGCAGAATAATCGAGGCGCTGAAACAAGCCGTCAACCAGTTCCGGGTAATGATGCCGATTTTACTCGGTATCATCCTCCTGACTGGGCTCTTTCAGGGCTTTATTTCAAAAGATATGATGCTCACTGTTTTCCAACACCATCAACTTATGGATGCGCTGGCCGGAACCCTGCTGGGAAGCATCCTTACCGGCAACCCGGTCAACAGCTATGTGATTGGTGAGACCCTGCTGGATATGGGCGTCAGCCTCTATGCGGTGACAGCCTTTCTTTTTGCATGGGTCAATATCGGGCTGGTTCAACTGCCGGCTGAAATTGCCGCCCTGGGTTGCCGATATGCTATTTCCCGCACGGCAGCAGCCCTTGTGATGTGCATTCCCATGGCCCTTTTGACTGTTTTCTTTGTGAGGGTATTACCATGAGCCGGGGAAAAAACAGTCCCAAAAAGAAAGGGCCGAATCAAAGCATGCGCAACTGGATCTTCCCGGTTTGCATTGTCCTGATCTATGCAGTGGCTTTTCCGGGAGCGCCGGACAAAGCCACTGCTGCCTTGCGGGCCAGCCTTCATATTGCAGGTCAGGTGGCTTTGCCCCTGACAATCGCCTTTGTGATTATTCTGGCACTCAATCTGCTGATCAACCCCTCCATGATACCGCGCTTGCTGGGCAAAAAGGCCGGGCTCAAGGGGCTTGTTCTCTCCAGTGGCGCCGGCATTCTCTGCATGGGTCCCATCTATGTATGGTACCCCTTTGTCAAAACACTGCACAAAAAAGGCGTTTCCAATTTCCATACGGCCAATTTCCTGTCAAACCGGTCCATCAAACCGGCCATGATGCCGGTGATGATTGCCTATTTCGGATGGCGGTTTACACTTGTGTTCTGCACTCTCGGTCTTTTCAGCGCATGGATGACGGCCCTGGCCGTTCAAAAAATCATGCATCAGGGGTGCAAAAAAACTTAAAAAAGGCACATGTCATATGTCCGACAAAAACCGTAAAATTAAAGGGAATCTATTTCCCCGCCGACTGGACCGAGAACTGCCTCCAGCGGTGAAAGCAAAAGGAATGTGGATCGAAGATGCAGCAGGCCGCCGATATCTGGATGCCAGCGGCGGCGCGGTGGTGGTAAATGTCGGTCACGGCAGAGAAGAGATCGCCCGGGCCGTTTCAGACCAGATATTGCGCTACGATTACATCCATCCCACCATGTTTACCACACCTGTTGTAGAAAAACTCGCCTCGGCCCTGGCCGTTCACACACCGTCCGGACTGGACCGGTTTTATTTTCTTTCCGGTGGCTCCGAAGCGGTGGAAACAGCCATTAAACTTGCCAGACAAATCCACCTGTCCGCCGGCCGAGGGCAAAAATTTCGCCTGATTACCCGATGGAAGTCGTATCACGGTTTAACCCTGGGGTCCTTATCCGCCATGGGCAGGACTGGTTTCAGAACGCCCTTTGCACCGCTTTTGACGGATGCGGTCCATATTCCACCGCCCTACTGTCTGCGCTGCTCCTATGGCCTGCGCTTTCCCGAATGCGGTCTTCGCTGTGCCCTGGCCCTGGAAGAAACCATTGAAAATATGGGCCCCGAAACAGTATCGGCCTTTCTGGCCGAAACCGTGGGCGGCGGCACTCTGGCCGCCTGTCCGCCCCCCGAGGGGTATTTTCCCATCATTCGGGATATCTGCAACAGATACGATGTTTTATTGATTTTAGATGAGGTGATGTGCGGCATGGGCAGAACCGGCCGCTGGTTTGCCTGTGAGCACCAGGATGTCATTCCCGATATCATTACTCTGGGCAAAGGCCTTTCAGGCGGCACGCTGGCATTGTCGGCCGTAGGTGTGACATCGAATCTTTTTGACCTTGTCCGCAAAAACAGCGGGGCTTTTATGCATGGCGGAACTTTTTCTCATCATAGCGTTGCCGCAGCAGCCGGATTGACCGTGATCCATATCCTGGAACGGGAAAACCTGGTAGAACGCGCCGCCCGATACGGCAAAGTGCTTGGTGATACGCTGAAAGATCGTGTGGGCATTCTGCCATGGGTGGCGGATGTCCGGGGAATCGGTTTTTTGTGGGGAATCGAACTGGTGCGCAACCGGGAAACCAATCAACCCTTTGACCGGAAAGAACAGGTGACCGAGAGAATCTGGGAAGCCATGTTCCAAAAAGGTGTTATTGTGTATAAATCCACCGGGCTTGCCGGCACCCACGGGGACGCGCTTATAGTGGCGCCCCCCTTTATCATCACCGAGGATGAAATTTGCATGGTTGCGGATACGCTTCGGGATGCGATCCTGGAAATTCTCGGCTCCTGACTGTAATGCTTACCCTTAACCGGAGAGAATTGATACCATGGAAAAACTCATTATCACGGTAGCCCCCACCGGCTCAGTACCCACAAAAAAAATGACGCCGCATGTACCCATAACACCGGATGAGATCATCCGGACTGCGGTTGCCTGCGAAGCAGCCGGCGCCTCGGTAATACACATTCACGCCCGCGATATAACAAATCAGTCACCTTCCGCCGACTTTACCGTTTTCAAGGAAATTTACACCGGTGTAAAAAAAAAGACCAATCTCATTATTCAAATTTCAACCGGGGGACGGGCCGGCATGGCCTACGAAGCCCGGAATGAGCGGTTGATGCTCAAACCGGAAATGGCCAGCCTCACCACCGGATCGGTCAATTTTCCAAATTCGGTATATGAAAACAGCCCACAGCTTATCAAGGCCCTGGCCGGGGATATGCAGCGGCTCAACATTAAGCCGGAAATGGAGATTTTCGATACCGGCATGATCAACAATGCCCTTTCACTGGCCTCTGAAGGTCTTGTTGCCCCTCCCCTGCATTTTGATTTTGTGCTGGGTCTTAAAGGCGCCCTTCCGGCAACCATCGCCAACCTCGTTCACCTGACAAATACGATTCCGCCGGACGCCACCTGGACGGTGGCCGGCATCGGACCGGCTCAATTGCCGATGAACACCCATGCCATCCTCATGGGCGGTCATGTCCGGGTCGGGCTCGAAGACAATATCTATTTCTCCCGGGGAGAACTCGCCACCAATGAACGCATGGTGGAACGGGTGGCTGATCTGGCGAGAATTTTCGGCCGTGATGTGGCACATCCGGATGAAGCCCGAAAAATCATGCATCTTTAGCATGGACTATGAAACAGTCCGATTATTTTCAAAGTCTACGCTTACCTGTACGAGCCCTGACCCGGACAAACCGGTGCTGTTGAAGAGGTGTACGCCGCAAATAACAAAATACAAGCACCAAGCCGATATTTTGGAATTTAAAATTTTGCTCATTGTGATTTGTTTAGAATTTGTCTTTTGATTATTATAATTTTCCGGCATAAAAAACACGAATTTCAAAATTAAAGCGTTGAAGAATAATAGTATATCGAAAGAGGACGTAACTATGGGTATGGAAGATAATAGAGTACAAAATGGTGTAAAAAGAGGACAACTGTTTGAAATAACGGTAGATGGAGAGAAAATCATTGCTTATGAAGGGGAAACTGTCGGGGCCGCTCTGATGGCCGCTGGTCAGCGGACGCTTCGCTATACCAATAAAAAGGAACAGCCCCGAGGCCTGTATTGCGGTATCGGGCTGTGTCAGGAGTGCCGGATGGTAATAAATGGCGTAGCCAATACCCAGGCATGCCAGACACTTGCTGCTCCAGGATGTCAGGTTGAAACCCGGAAAAGTGATCAAAAAAGGGGAAGTAAAATTTGAAAACAGCGGAACTTGCAATTATCGGTGGAGGGCCGGGCGGCGTTGTAGCTGCCATTGAAGCTGCAAAAGCCGGGGTACGGGTAACGCTGATAGATGAAAACCAAAGACCCGGAGGACAAATATACCGTCAGTTCGAAAAGGGCTTTAAAATAACCGATCCCGAGGTATTGGGAGAGGATTACGAAAAGGGCTTGGACCTGTTGCGTCAATTCAGTTCTCTGAATGATAAAATCGAATATTTGAACAACGCCACGGTTTGGGGAATATTCGATAACAATACGCTGGCTTTCGCCCGCAACGGAGCTTCTTCAAGCCTCAGCTACAGGAAGCTTCTTGTGGCAAATGGTGCTTACGATCGGCCGGTCCCTTTCCCGGGATGGACATTGCCCGGCGTTCTTACAGCAGGGGGGGCGCAAAAGTTAGTCAAAACAGAGCGTATCCTTCCCGGTAAAAACATACTGATTGCCGGCACAGGGCCGCTGCAACTTGTACTTGCACACCAGATCCTTACCACCGGGGGCAAAATCGAGGCCATTCTGGAAGCAGGCAATATCAACAAGAATTGGTTCCAGGTCCTGAAAGGGATATGGGGGAACTGGGATTATTTGAAGGAAGGCTGGAAATACCTGCGCAGCATCCAAAAGTCCGGTGTTCCCCTGTTGTACAATCATATCCTTCTTGAAGCGCGTGGTGACGGCCGGGTGGAAGAAGCCGTATTTGCAAAAGTTGACGAAAACTGGAGGCCCAGGCCCGGTACGGAGCGTACCGTAAAGGTAGATACCATCTGTTCAGGATACGGCCTTGTTCCTTCAACTGAGTTAACTATGCTGGCGGAATCCGAACATAAATATGATCAACTTCTTGGTGGTTATATTCCAGTGCGCAGCGAGAACATGGAGACCACTGTGCCGGGGATCTATGCTGTCGGTGACGGCGCCGGAGTGGCCGGAAGCAAGGTTGCCATTGAAGAGGGACGTATTGCCGGAACGTCTATAGCTTGCTCTCTTGGACACATTTCAGATGCTTCTGCCGACAAATTTATAGAACACTCCCGAAGGCGTATGGACAGATACAACCGATTACGCAAGGTGCTTGATAAAATGAGTATGCCGAGGCCGGGGCTTTACGAGTTGGCAAAGGAGGATACCGTCATATGCCGATGTGAGGAGATCACTTTCAAAGAAATTAAAACGGCAATGGTGGATGGCACGACCCGGGTCAAGGACCTCAAGCGCAAGACACGGGTGGGCATGGGGCCGTGTGAAGGTCGAATGTGCGGTCCTGCTCTGATTGAAATTATGAGGATTCATTCGAATACTTCCCCTGAAGGAGATGGGTATTTGAATCCACGGCCGCCGATCAGGCCGATAGCCCTTGGCGTGCTGGCTGCAGGTACGGCAAAAGTTAAAAAGTTGGAAAAACATAAGGAGGCTGTAAATGTTTCCTGAAGAAGCTGAAGTAGTTGTTATCGGGGGCGGGGTCATAGGTTCTTCTACCGCCTATTTTCTAGCACAGGCCGGAATAGACGTTGTCCTGGTGGAAAAAGGGTATAAATCAGGGGAAGCATCTGCAGCCAATGCCGCCTTTGTCTGGACAATAACGAGAAAGGCGGGAATTGATATCAGACTGTCTATGCACAGTCGCAAATTGCACCTGCAGCTTCAAAAAGAACTATACATGGATTTTGAATATGTGCACAACGGAGGGCTGCTTGTTATAGAGAACGAAAAGGAAATGTCTTATGTCAAAGCCCATGTTCGAAAAAGAACTGAAGACGGATTCCCACTGGAAATGATTGATGCAAAACAGGCACTGGCGTTAGAGCCTCTTCTTTCGAAGGAAAGGGTCATCGGTGCTGTTTTCAGTCCGATAGAAGGAACCACCAACCCTATTTTTCTTGGAGCATCATTAAATTTACAAGCCCGAAAACTTGGCGCAGAGATTTGTCACCACACAAAAGTCCTGGGAATTGAAGTCCTCGGCGGAAAAGTCAGGGAGGTAATTACAGACAAGGGAGTAATTGAAACAAACACTGTTGTAAATGCCGCCGGAGCCTGGGGGGGCGCTATTGGGGCGATGGTCGGGCTTACAGTGCCGATCACCCCCTTTCAAATGGCAATGCTGGTCACTGAGCAGTTACCGCCGTGCATATCGCACCCAATAATGGGTGCTTCTTATATGGTGGACGAAGATACGAGCAAAGAAGGCCAACTGGGATGTGGTCTTATTGCAAGCCAGCAAGCTTCAGGAAATTTGCTGATTGGAGGGAGCTGGAGGGATGCAGGATACGACAAAAGGACCAGTCAGGAAGAGATAGAGCTCATGGCAAGAGTAGATGTCAGATCCATGCCTTCGCTGAAAGATGTTCGGATAATTCGTTCTTATGCGAATTTTTTCCCCCATACGCCTGACGATTTGCCGATTTTGGGTAAAGTGGATGGAATAGAAGGATTCATAATGGCGTGCGGCCATAATGGACATGGTGTTGGTTTGGGGCCCGGATCCGGGAAACTGATTCAGGAGTTGATATGTGACGGTAAAACATCCATTCCGCTGGATGAATTGAGCCTGTCCCGGTTTGATTCGAAATAACAACCCTAACCCGGATAAACCCGCCAGGGGCGGACAAGCCGGTGCTGTTGAAGAGGCATACGCCGCAAATAACAAACACCCGTCGCTGGGGCACAAAAAACTAAGCGGCGATCTGCGTAAAGCCTTGCCCCGCCTTAAAAAAACTGGGTTGCTGGAATACACCATCCCCGAAAAGCCCAAAAGCCGCCTGCAGAAATACCGTCTGACGCCGAAGGGCAAAGCCGTAATCGATGCACAACGTACAGAAAGGCTTGGGCCGGGCCACGCTAAATAATTGACATTGCCGGTAAAATGCCTTAAAAACGTCCTTGAAACGGTCTTAATCCATCGGTTTTCCCCTTAAAACTGCCCCATTGAGGAGCCGCCCATGAAAAAACAGCCGAGCAACGATTTGCTGGATGTGCTCAACGCCATGGAAGATGGCGTGTACATCATCCGCAGCGATTACACCGTAGAATTCATGAACCACGCCATGGTGGAAATATTCGGCGATGGCACCGGCAGAAAATGCTACGAGGTCGTCAACAAGAGTTCCGGACTCTGCCCTTGGTGCCAAGCATCGGACGTATTCGAGAACGGTGAGATCATTCATTCCGAAACCCATGTGCCCTGTGTGGATCGCTCCTTCAGGATTACGGATCTACCGATCCGAAACCGGGACGGATCGATTTCCAAAATGACCTTCTATCGGGACATCAGTGATGAAAAACGTCAGGAGCTGCGGCTCAAAGCCTCGGAAGAAGATTACCGCCGGCTGTTCAGGCATGTGGGGGTCGGTGTTTACGTCAGCAGCAAAAAGGGCCGGTTTCTGGACGCCAACCCGGCTCTGCTGAAAATGCTCGGCTACGACTCAAAGGAGTCATTTCTCAACATCAATATTCAAAACGATCTCTACGTTCGCCCCGATGACCGCCTGGCATTTCAGCGGATGATCGAAAAAGACGGACGCGTCATCGACTACAATGTAAATTTCAAGCGCATGAACGGGACCGTGATCCCGGTACTTTTGACCGCCAACGTCCGTCACGACCACGCGGGCAGAGTGATCGGATACGAAGGGATCATGACGGATCGGTCCCGCCGGGAGGCCATGGAGCAAAAACTCCGGGAGGCCCATGATTTTCTGAACAACATCATCCGATCATCGCCCAACGCCATCATGGGGACCGACATGAAGGGGAATATCATTATCTGGAACCGGGGTGCTGAAGAGACCCTCGGGTACACGGCTGAAGAAGTGGTAGGACAGATGAGCGTCCGGGCCCTGTATCCGGACGGCGTGGCCAAAAAGGTCATGAAAATGATCCGCGGGCCGGAGTACGGCGGCCCCGGCAAACTCAGGGCCTACCCCATGACCTTTCGCCGCGTGGATGGCGCCGTGGTGGAGGGGACCCTGTCGGCCAACATCATTTACGATCAGAAGGGAACCGAAGCCGCATCGGTGGGTATTTTTGTGGACATCGGCGAACGATTGGAAATGGAACGAAAGCTTCATCGAACCCAGGAACATCTTCTGCAATCGGAAAAGCTTGCCGCCATGGGCCGTCTGATCTCCCATCTCGCCCATGAGCTGAACAATCCACTCTACGGCATCATGAATACCCTGGAGCTGATGAAAACTGAAATTCCGCCCACCAACAAACGTCGAAAGCTGCTGGATATGGCCCTGTCCGAAACGGTACGCCTGACGGATATGCTTCGAAAGACGCTCAGTTTTTCCAAACCTGACCAAGAGGAAAAAGTGCCCGTCCGTATAAACGACATCCTTGATGAAATCCTGCTGCTGCACGAAAAACAACTCAGGGAACACACCATTAAAATCGTTTCCGATTTCGCCGCCGACCTGCCCGAGGTCATAGCTTCCAAAAATCAGCTTCGACAGGTCTTTCTCAACCTTATCTCCAATGCCAGGGACGCCATGCCCGAGGGCGGCACCTTTCGTGTCTCCACGAAAAGTCAGGGGGACCAGATCGTCATCCGGGTTTCCGACACGGGTGTCGGCATCAAGGAAGACCATATCGACAAAATTTTCGACACGTTTTTCTCCACCAAAACCGATTCGGTCAAGGGCGTGGGGCTGGGGCTTTCGGTCTGCTACGGCTTCATCAAGGACCACGGGGGAGACATTCAGGTGGAGAGCCGCCGGGGGACGGGAACCACCTTTATCATTCGTCTACCCGCCCTGGCCCCAAAGGCCGAATAATTTTTTTCCACAGGCCCATTTCAGTCAGATGAAATTCCATGGCAACCTGGACAGCTGCCCTTTTCTATTTCCTGTTTCCAACTTCCCCCAAGTTCAAAATCGACAACGCGTGCTCTCTACCATATTCATCATTCCTTTTTTACCGCATATTCCCCCGATCAAAAAATATTGACAAAAAAACTAAAATAAATAAAATAGCTCAAAAAAATATACAAATTTATTCGCTCTGTTCGGATATTATTTTTAATCAGACATCGTTAAATGGCTGAGTAGTTTATTGTTAATTTATTGTTATCGTTTAAATTTATAGCATTTGACCAAAAAATTGGAAACCTGATAGAATTAAACACATAGAATGCTGATTTTACTCATTTATATCCCATTTCAACAGCTCAATTCCTTAACACATAACGATTTATGTTAAAAACGTGATTTCAATTTTCCCTTGACATTCGATTTAAACTATAATAACTAAAAAATCTAAAAAAGGAGGGGCAATATGGAAGATACTCTGACGGTTTTTAAGGCCAGTCAGCATTGCAGGGTTTCATCACAAACCATCATCAACTGGATTGAGGCCGGCCACATCAAGGCGTACAAGACCGTGGGCGGTCACCGGCGGATCAATCGCCCCGATCTTGAGATGTTCATGCGCAAACAGGGAATCCCCATCCCCCAGGATGACCCGTGCGAGAAGCGGCGTCGGATCCTCGTGGTGGATGACGATCCCATCATTGTCGAGAGCATCGTCATGTCCCTGGAAGAGGACGAATTCGATTACGATGTAATTTCCGCAGCGGACGGGTTCGAGGCCGGGCTTCAGGTGAATCATTTTCACCCCCACCTGGTGATTCTTGACATCATGATGCCGGACATCAAGGGGAACGAGGTCTGCAAAAAAATCAAGGCCAACCCCAAAACCAAAAACACCAAGATCATCGTCCTTTCCGCCTATCTGGACGATGAAAAATTCGAACAAATGAAATCATACGGGGCCGATGTCTGCTTTTCCAAGCCGCTTCCCCTTCCCCAGTTGAAGGAAGAAGTAGCTAGGCTTCTGCAGCTGAGTCGCTGTCCATTAACCGGCGAGTTGACAAAAGGAGGTGGGCAGTGAAACTCAAAGACGCATTGAAAAGAAAAAAATTCATCGTTACCACAGAGGTTCAATCTCCTGTGGGTGACGATACCCCCGAGGCCGTGGTGGAGCAGATGAGGCGAGTGCGAGGGCGCGTGGACGGCATCTCGCTCAGGGAAGTCGAGCTGGAGGGGGTCGTGGGCGACAATGTCAAAACCTGTGAACTTCTGGAGGAAAACCGTTTCAACGCCATCTACCAGACCACCACCCGGGACAAAAACCGCATTCAACTGGAAAAGGACCTTTCCAAAGCCCATGATTCAGGAATTGAAAATCTTCTCGTTTTCACCGAGGACTACCGGATCACCGGGGCCACGTTGCAGGAGACCATGTTTTTTCACGTGGACTCCGGAAAGCTTGCGTCAGTGCTGGATCATATTCGACAGGGGCAATCCGTCGCAGGCAAGGAACTTGAGCGGCCCATCAATTTTACGATAGGCTCTGGAGTCGAATCCCTGTGGGGTCAAAATGTTCCCAAAAAGGGCATGGAGGAAATGGAGACCATGCGGGAGATCGGAACCGGTTATTTTCTGACCACGCCGATTTTCGACCTCGAATCCTTTGAAAAATTCATGAAGCAGGCAGGAACCTTTCAGGTTCCGGTCATCGCCGAAGTGCTGCTGCTTCGCACAGCCGGAATGGCCCGCTTCATCAACCGACATTTCAAGTCCGGACTGGTACCGGACTGGATCATTCAAAAACTGGCCAAGGCACCGGACAAGGAAAAGGCGAGTATCGAACTGTTCGCCGATATCGTAGGTAGTCTCAAGGATCTCTGCCAGGGTGTGCACATCATCACTTTTGGTGGAGTCGACAAGCTGCAGCCTTATCTGGACAAGGCCAAACTCTGACAAGGATATTTCACCATCTCTCTCTATCTTATCCTCTCCCGCTCCCATTCGCCTGGCAACGCTGAATCTGCATTCGACCTGAATTTGTAGTCTTCGCCATAATCGTGATCGTATACGTAAACGAGCTTGACTCCGGCAATTGATGTTGAGGGAAAATGCTTACATAAAACACTATGTGTTCGTTTTCTCTGTAAACTACCGTTACGAGGTTTCGTGAACGTTCACGAGCACGTAAGTAAGCTATGCCCTTTGGGCTTAACTCAATACCGGCTCCTTTGGGGTTGGATTTTTATTCAACGAACTGACAACAGGAGAGTAATTCCATGGCTATTCCACTGGAACTGGATGAATTGGAGCCTTGTTTCAAGGACGAGGTGCTCGAACGGTTGCCGGAGGCAAACCTTGATCTGTGCCTGACCTGCGGGGCATGCACCGGCGGATGCCCGGCATCGGAACTGCTGGACATGGACCCGAGAAAGCTGCTTCGCATGGTCCAGCTGGGCATGGACGATGAGGTGAAAAAATTAGATTGGCCCTGGGTATGCACCATGTGCGCCCGATGCGTCAACGTCTGCCCCATGAAGATCGATATCCCGAAACTGGTCTACAACATCAGGGGGAGCTGGCCCAGGGAAGAAAGACCCAAGGGGATTGTCGGCTCCTGCGACAAGCATATCCGGTCCGGAAACGCCATGGGCGTTCCCACCGAAGACTTCATATGGACTGTGGAAGATGTGGCCGAGGAGATCCGTGAAAATGAACCCCGATTCAAGGACCTCAGTGTCACCGTCGATCGGGCGGGTGCCTATATGGCCATTAACCAGAATTCCCGGGAACCGGTGACCGAGCCTGACGAGCTCGGCCCCCTGTGGAAAATCCTTCATCTGGCGGGCGCAGACTGGACCTACCCGTCGGTGATGTGGGCCGGAGAAAATTACTGCCTCTTTCTGGCCGACGATGAGGGGTGGCGTTACATCATGGAAGAATTTACCTACCACATCGACAACAATCTCGGATGCGAGATGGTGGTCAATACGGAGTGAGGGCACTCCTACTTTGCGATCCTGGAAGGATTGCGAAAATTCAACATCCCCCACAAGTTCAAACTGGTCAGTATCATCCAGCTCTATGCCCAGTGGATTCGGGAAGGAAAATTACCGGTCAATTCGGACTGGAACCGTGACCTGAAGATCAAGTTCACGATCCAGGACCCGTGCAACATCGTTCGCAAGACACTGCGGGGCGAGATGGCCGACGAATTGCGGTTCGTTGCCCGGACCCTGGTCGGAGAGGAGAACGTGGTGGATATGGTTCCCTGCGGGACCAATAACTACTGCTGCGGCGGCGGCGGCGGGGCGCTTCAGGGCGGTTATCCGGAACAGCGGCGGGCCTACGGCAGGGTCAAGTTCGATCAGATCATGGAGACAAAGGCCAGCTACGTCATCGCACCCTGCCATAACTGCCATACCCAGCTGGACGATTTGAATCTGTTTTACAAGGGGCACTATCACGTGGTGCACCTCTGGACCCTCATCTGCCTGTCCCTTGGCATTCTCAATGAAAACGAACGGACCTATCTCGGTCCGGATTTGAATACTTTCGGTTTGTAATAAGGAGGTTCGCCATGACCGATCAAAAAACAGGTGCCGTTCTGGTCGTCGGCGGCGGCATCAGCGGCATTCAGGCCTCTCTTGACCTGGCGGAGTCCGGCTATTTTGTCTACCTATCCGAGAATCAGTCCGCCATCGGGGGCGTCATGGCCCAGTTGGACAAGACCTTTCCCACCAACGACTGCTCCATGTGTATCATCTCCCCCAAACTGGTGGAGGCGGGCCGGCACCTCAACATTGAGCTGCTCACCATGACCCGTGTGGAAAAGGCCGAGGGAGAGCCGGGGAATTTCATTGTGACGCTCGCTCAGGATCCGCGTTTCATCGATATGGACAAATGCACGGCCTGCGGCGAATGTCAGAAGGTCTGTCCAGTGGATGTGCCCAACCGGTTCGACAAGGGACTGCGGCAGCGAAAGGCCGCTTTCAAACTCTATCCTCAGGCCATACCAGGCGCCTTTGCCATAGAGAAAAAGGGAGTGGCACCCTGCAAGGCCGCCTGTCCTGTGAATCCGAGCATTCAGGGATGCATGGCCCTGCTCCGGGAGGGGAAAATCAAAGAGGCCTTTGAACTTTTTTACAGTGAAAATCCGTTTCCGGGCATCTGCGGAAGGGTGTGTCACCAGCCCTGTGAAAAGGTCTGCACCCGCAAAGACGTGGATCAGCCCCTGGCCATCCGTTCCATGCATCGATTCCTTGCGGACTGGGCCAGGGCCGATGGAGTTGTGTATAAGCCTGAAAAGGAGGTCGAACGGCAGGAAAAAATCGCCGTGATCGGCTCGGGCCCGGGAGGTCTTGCCTGTGCTTATTTTCTCGCCATCAAGGGTTATTCGGTCACGGTTTTCGAGAAGTCGGAGACTGTCGGCGGCATGCTTACCCATGGGATTCCCGCCTACCGGCTGCCGCGGGACGTGATCGAGGGGGAAATCGACGTGATTCGTTCCCTGGGCGTGGAGATCCGGCTTGGTGTCGACATCGGCAGGGACCTGACCGTGGGGCAAATGCGGGAAGACGGCTACAGCGCGTTTTTTATGGCCGTCGGTTCCCAGGAATGCAAGTTTCTCGGCATTGAAAACGAAGATGTCGCCGGCGTCTATCCCGGCATCGATTTTCTGCGGGACGTCAATCTGGGCAAGAAACCGTCCCTCGGCGATCGTGTGGCGGTTATCGGCGGCGGCAACGTTGCCATGGATTCGGTCCGCTCGGCCCTCAGACTCGGATCGAAACAGCCCTTCGTGGTCTATCGACGAAGCGAAAAGGAGATGCCGGCCAACGAGGAGGAGATCGCCGAATGCCGGGAAGAGGGGATCGAGATCATGACGTTGACCAGTCCGGTCCGGGTCATTGAGGAAAAGGGCCGGGTCAAGGCCCTGGAATGCATGAAAATGCAGCTGGGTGAGCCGGACGAGAGCGGCCGGCAAAGACCGGAGCCAATTGACGGTTCGGAATTTGTCATTGAGGTGGATGCCGTCATTCCGGCCATCGGCCAGGAATCGGACTGGGCCTGCCTTACCGAAGAATGCACCTGCGCCCTCAGTGACTGGGGTACCATGCGGATTGATCCCGTCACGTTTCAATCCGACGATCCGGACATCTTCGCCGGGGGCGACGCCGTGACCGGACCCAGGACGGTGGTGGAGGCCATTTCCGCGGGTAAGGAGGCGGCCCTGTCCATCCACCGGTTTATCTGCGGAGAGGACCTGCGCTGCGGCAGGGAGGAAAAACCTGATGCGGTCACAGACGTCGACATGGCCGGCGCAGTGAAAATACCACGGGAGGCCATGCCCTGCGCCAATGCCCGTGAACGCAGGGACAATGATGCGGAAGTCCAGCTCGGATTTACCGAGGCCTCGGCTTTTAACGAGGCGGCAAGGTGCCTGGACTGCGGTGTCTGCTCCGAATGCTATCAGTGCGTCGAGGCCTGCCTGGCCAAGGCCGTGGACCACGATATGGTGCCGACCCGGCGAAAGATCCAGGTCGGCGCCATCGTTCTGGCACCCGGCTTTGAGCCATTTGATCCGACCCGCTACGAAACCTACAGCTATGCATCCCATCCAAACGTGGTGACCAGCATCGAGTTCGAACGCATGCTCTCCGCTTCAGGGCCCTGCGAGGGGCATCTTGTGCGCCCCTCGGATCACGTGCCGCCCAGGAAGATCGCCTGGCTCCAGTGCGTCGGCTCCCGGGATATCAACAACTGCGATAACGGGTATTGCTCATCGGTCTGCTGCATGGTTTCCGGCAAGCAGGCCGTTATCGCCAAGGAGCACAGCGAAACACCGCTGGATACGGCGATTTTCTTCATGGATATACGGACCTTTGGAAAAGATTTCGATCGCTATCAGGTACGGGCCGAATTCGATCAGGGGGTCCGGTTCGTTCGCTCCCGAATCCATTCGGTCTATCCGACCCATGGGGATCGCCTGCGCATCGTCTATGCCACCGAGGCCGGCCGCAAGGTGGAAGAAGTGTTCGATCTGGTGGTGCTCTCCGTCGGGTTCTCTCCTTCCAATAGCGCCCGGGAGCTGGCCACAACCCTCGATGTGGCCCTTAACGAGCACGGGTTCGCCAAAACGTCCAGCCTATCGCCGGTTCGCACCAGCCGGGACGGTGTTTTCGTCTGCGGGGCCTTTCAGGAACCCAAGGACATTCCCTACTCGGTGATGGAAGCGTCGGCTTCAGCGGCCGAGGCCACACGCACCCTGTCGGCGGTTCGATGGTCCATGACCCGGACCAGAGAGCTGCCGCCGGAGACCGATGTCAGCGGTCAGCCGCCGCGCATCGGTGTCTTCGTCTGCAACTGCGGCATCAATATCGGCGGCATCGCCGACGTGCCGGCAGTCAGGGACTATGCCGCAACCCTTCCCCATGTGGTTCACGTGGAGGACAAGCTCTTTACCTGCTCCCAGGACAGCCTGGAGCAAATCAAGGAGGTCCTGAAGGAAAAGCAGATCAACCGGGTGGTGGTTGCCGCCTGCTCCCCCCGGACCCACGAGCCCCTGTTCCAGGACACTATCCGTGATGCCGGATTGAACCGTTATCTGTTTGAAATGGCCAATATCCGGGACCAGAACACCTGGGTGCACATGGACGATCCCAAACAGGCCACGGACAAGGCCAGGGACCTCGTTCGCATGGCCGTGGCCAAGGCGGCCTTTATCGAGCCGCTGCATCAGGTGCTGCTGGAGATCACCCGAGCCGCGCTGGTGGTGGGTGGCGGGGTGGCCGGGATGGAGGCTGCATTGGGCATTGCCGACCAGGGCTGTCAGGTGCATCTGGTGGAAAAGGGCCGTGAACTGGGTGGGATCGCCAACCTGCTGCGCAGCACCTGGCAGGGAGAGGAGATCGGCCCCTACCTGACCGGCCTGGCCGAAGCCGTCCGCAACCATCCCAACATCACTTTACACATGGAAACAACAGTGGTCCACACCACGGGCAGCGTCGGCAACTTTACCTCCACCCTGGCGCCTTCCGGCAATGGCGGCCGTAAAATCGAGGTGGCCCACGGGGTGACCGTACTGGCCACCGGTGGCCGGGAATATCTGCCCGGGGAATACCAGTACGGCCAGCATACCGACGTTTTGACCCACCTTGATATGGATGCGGCCCTGGCAAAGGCGGATCCGCGGATTGCCCATGCCGGCAGTGTTGCGTTTATTCAATGCGTGGGCTCCCGAAATGCCGATCGGCCCTATTGCAGCAAAATATGTTGCACCCACAGTCTCAAGAGCGCCCTGGCCGTAAAGAAGATCAATCCAAAGGCCAGGGTCTTTGTGTTGTATCGGGACATCCGGGCCTATGGTTTCAGGGAAGAGATTTACAAGGAGGCCCGGGCCGCGGGCATCATCTTCATCCGGTACGATCCGGAAAATCCCCCGGCGGTCACCATCGACGGGGAAAAGAGACTTCGGCTTTCCATTACGGATCATGTGCTTCGCATGCCGGTAACCCTGCATCCGGATCTTCTGGTGCTGGCCTCGGCGATACTGCCCAACGACAACAAGTCCCTTTTCGAACTGTTCAAGGTACCGGTCAACAGCGACGGCTTCCTGGTGGAGGCCCACGCCAAGCTCCGACCGGTGGATTTCGCCTCCGAGGGGATTTTTCTCGCCGGCCTGGCCCATTACCCCAAACCTTTGGAAGAGACTATCGCCCAGGCCAAAGCAGCGGCATCCCGGGCCATGACCATCCTGGCCAGGGACGGGATTCTCGCCGGAGGGGTCGTTGCCACGATCAATGCCGACGCCTGTGCGGGTTGTCAGACCTGTGCGCGGGAATGCCCCTACGGCATTCCCCGGATTTCGACCCAGTCGGCGGAAATCGATCCGTCCCAGTGCCACGGGTGCGGAATCTGTGTCGCCGAGTGCCCGGCCAGGGCCATCACCATGCAGCATTTTACGGACCGGCAGATAAACGCCAAAATCGAGGCCCTTTTTGCCGAGGAAACCGGCGGCCGGAAGGATGGATCAAAACAGCAGAAATTATCTGAGGACCAGGCTGTGCCGGCGTAAAAACCCTACGAAAGTGAGGGACCCGGGCTGCAGGACACCGCTCTGGTTATCTGAGAAGGGATTTGTTTTTATAAAATACAATCAGACCCCGGCGGGTACGACGGAGAATAAACCATGAAAAAAGATTTTGAACCGAGGATTGTCGCTTTTTGCTGTAAATACTGTGCTTATGCAGCCGGCGATCTGGCCGGTTCCATGCGGCTTTCCTATCCGGCCAACATTCGGGTGATTCAGGTGCCATGCACGGGGCGGGTGGATGCGCTTCACCTGATGCGGGCCCTGGAAAACGGTGCTGATGGAGTCTATGTGGCCGGCTGCCTGGAAAACGAATGCCATTTTCTTTCCGGAAACACCAAGGCGAAACGGCGGGTGGCTCAGGTCAAGAAAATCCTGGAGGCCATCGGTATGGACCCGGCACGATTGGATATGTATAATCTTTCGTCGGCCATGGGACCGCGCTTTGCCGAGATCGCCAAGGACATGACAGCGC
>CAYQNS010000020.1:586-35091 GCA_964418755.1 uncultured Desulfobacteraceae bacterium | reverse complement strand
TGCTGATGATGGGGCCCCCGGGGTCGGGTAAAACCATGCTGGCCAGATGTCTTCCCACAATTCTGCCGCCGCTGACTTTTGAGGAGGCAATCGAGACGACCAAGATTTTCAGCGTAATCGGTATGCTTGAAAAGGATCAGGCCCTGGTAACACGTCGGCCCTTCAGGGCTCCCCACCATACCATATCGGATGCCGGGCTGATTGGCGGAGGCCATGTGCCACGACCCGGAGATGTGAGTCTGGCCCATAACGGTGTGTTGTTTCTGGATGAGCTCCCCGAATTTAAAAAACATGTGCTGGAAGTCCTGCGTCAGCCCTTGGAAGATTTGAAGGTGACTATTTCCCGGGCCTCGTCGACGATTACCTATCCGGCCGGTTTTATGCTGATTGCCGCCATGAATCCCTGCCCGTGCGGATATTTTTCAGACCCAAAGCATGAATGCCACTGCACTTTTCAGCAGATTCACCGGTATCGTTCAAAAATTTCAGGTCCCCTGCTGGACCGTATTGATATCCACGTGGAGGTTCCCGCGGTGCCGTATAAAGACTTGATGGGGGATAGCCAAGCTGAATCTTCCGAGAATATTCGGCAAAGGGTTGCCGCAGCCAGGGTGATTCAGACGGATAGACTCCGGCGTACAAAAATTCACTGCAATGCCCAGATGAGCAACCGGCATATCAAGAAACACTGCCGCCTGGATGATGCATCCTACACTCTTCTCGAATCGGCCATTAATAAACTGGGGCTGTCGGCCCGGGCCTATAACCGTATTTTGAAAATAGCCCGCACCATTGCAGACCTTGTCAGCGAGCCGGATATAAAAGTGGAGCATGTTTCGGAGGCGGTTCAATATCGGAGCCTTGACCGGGGCAATCTTCGTGTTTGAAAACAGAAAAACTCATATTTACGAGGACTTTAGAGATATCCGGCTTTAGAGTTCAGTTGCATTATTAAAACACAAGTCTTCCTTTGTCCGTACCTTTTTTTACGATAACACTGTTCTGGTCGATGAGGATGATGACATACCCTTCAATGGAACCTTTTTCCCGGAGAATACGATTGTTTATAACGACCATACGGTCTTTGGCCTCGGGAGACCATGCGATTGCCTGCAGTTTCAGAATCGAGGGATCAATCATTGGGATAGCAGGCGTTGGGCTGACTGCATAGGCTTGACGGGTGGGCAGTTTTTCGGCCGTCAAGGGATCGGCTTTATTTTTTTCTTTATCCTGCATGACGGGTTTGCCAAGATCGGCAGGCATGACTTTTCCGACTGAATTGGCAGGGGGAGAGGGCCGGACGGCCTGTGTTTGTACTCCTGTCGACTGTGCCGTCCGGCTCAAGGGGTACAATTGCCCGGATTTTTCTATCTTCAGATCGGCCTGTAGCGAATGTGTTTGTTGCTGCCCGTCAGTTTCCGGAATCTTCTTTTTTATGAGGCCTGATTGGGCCGCAGGCCCCATAGTCCCGATGTTCGGCTTGTCTGGATCAATATCGGAAATCGAATTCAAACCATTGGTGGATCGGTTTATTAAAAAAAAACCGCCTGCGGTAATGAAAACAAAGAGGATTATGAAAAGCGACAACGCACGTCGCCGCCGGTCTGACGCAATGGAGGTTGTTCCCGTAAGCAGTCGGCCTTTGGCCTGTTGTATACTGCTGGTTTCGAGTTTTTGCAGTGCCTTTAATATAGAACTCAAAATAGCAATTCCTGATCAGTTGCCTATAAGATGAGGTATCTTCCAGGATTCTGACTGGTTGTAAAGAATAATTTTGGTCATGGGGCCGACAAGGCCATCCGGCTTGAGCCCGTTTTTTTTCTGGATTGTCTGAATTGCCCTGCGGGTGAATGCATCATAATTTGAATTATCCGGGATTTTGTCAAAGCCGCTGGCCTTCAAATGTTTTTTTAATGCAAGAATGGTTTCCACAGGCGAGGTTATCGGGGCGACTCCGGTGTAGTCGGAAAAATTTTTCCAGGGAAGGTAGACCATGCCGGTCCAGTATTGTTCAAGGTTTTTTTCATTCAGCGTAAAGGGTTCCTGCCCGGGACCGTTTTGCAGATACATCCGGTTGTTTTCGAATTTAACGAGAGCTGAATATCCCAAGGCTGCCTTGGTCAAAGGTTTTAATTCAAGAATGGCCGGCAAGTTCAAATTTTTGACAAGAGGCAGATTCGCCTTTAGACGCAGGAGGGCAAAGCCGTTTTGTTCGGCGGCGATCCTGAAAAAATCATAGTTGTCGGCCAGACTTTGCGGATAGGATGAGATTTTCGTATTATCCTGCCATAGATCTAAAACAGTCTTCAGGGCATTGCGCCGGGATGTAAAAATATTTACGCCCTGCAATTTGTCTCGCAGGTTTTGCCCGGATGGAGGGGGCGGCAGTGTTGCATTTGCCGATAATCCACCGGTTTTATGTGTTTTTTCTGTTGATTCAGTTTCCATCGGGCTGCCGGGTACAATGACCGGAGCAGCGGGGGCTTCCGGAGGGGATTGATCAATTGTTCCAGAGGACAATGCCCTGGAGTCGGTATCGGGTGCTGCCGGAAAGAAGGTCGTCTCATTTTTCAGGGACGTGCTGCGATCGGCGATTGTCTCGGCTGATGGGAATATCGCCCTGATGTCGAGGCTGTCCGTCTGGTAGAGAAAAAAAAGAGCCGATATCAATACCAATAGCAGAAAGACTGAACCCATAGCGGTCTTTTTTGAAAGCGGTCGTTTTTGCAGACGTGCCCGCCGGGTCAGTTCCCGGATGGCGCAGCGAGCTGCCTTTCGGGAAACAAATTTTTGATCGAGGGTAAAGGCCGTCAACAGAGCCCGGTCACAGGCAATATTGATTAAGCGGGGAATGCCGCCGGAGTAAGTATAAACGGCACGGAGTGCCAGGTAGCTGAATCCGGTTCTCACTTTGCAGGTGGCAATATTGATGCGGTGCCTTATGTAGTCGGTCGTTTCCTTGAACGTCAACGGCAACAGGTGGCAGTTAAGCGTGATGCGCTGCCCGAGTTGCCGAAGGTCATGCGAGTCGAGGATTTCTCCCAGTTCGGGCTGGCCTACAAGGATGATCTGCAGGAGTTTGTCCTGAGTTGTTTCCAGGTTGGAAAGCAAGCGGAGTTGTTCCAGAACGGATTTTGACAGATTCTGGGCCTCATCGATCAGAAGGAGTGTCTTTTTCCCGGCGGTTTTTTGGGCTATCAGAAATGCATTTAGTATATCAATCAGGCTTTTGATGCTGTCAGGGGTTGAATCGATTCCGAATTCGTCGTTAACGGCTTTGATTAACTGCATGGAATCAAGTTTTGGATTGAAAATATAGGCGGCCTCGAATTTTTGATCAAGGTTTTCCAAAAAAGCCCGGCATAAGGTTGTTTTGCCGGTCCCGACTTCACCCGTGATTTCCACAAAACCGTCTCCCTGGGCAACAGCATAAGAGAGATGAGCCCAAGCTTCTTCATGGCTGCGGCTGAGAAATAAAAAGGCTGGATTGGGGACCAGTTTGAAAGGAAGTTCCCTGAAGTTGAAAAAATCTTTGTACATTTACGATCCTTTTGCCATATGTATGACTACATAAAATCGTTTCTGCAATCCGTTCTTCTTATCGACGGGAAGGTGCCTCCTGTTTACCGTCATCCGGATCAATAGTCTGCCCGAACATTATTTCCGGCCATCGCATTTTAAGGCCGTTTTCGCCTACCTGTATATAAACATAAAATGGATCTTCAGTCAAAGAGCGATACGGATAAGCGGCCAAGGATGTTGATTTTGGATTGATAAAAAATATTGTATGGATTATCAGAAAATAGCAACAGGGGGAAGAAAAGAATCGTGGGGGCCTTTCTCTCTTTTCAGGCTGAACCGGCTGATGCCCGGGCAAGCGCAAAAATCCTGCCGTACATTATAGTTTTCCCAATAAACCATGGAGACAGTTAAATGTGTTGAAAAAGTGCAGAGTGGTAAATTTTTTGCCCGGCCCTGTCGATCGGTTTATAACCTTTTTTCAGGGCTACCCTTTCTACGGCGGATAACGTCAACCCTGAAGGGCCTGGCAATTACTGTTCCAGGTTTTTCTGTAGATTTTTCACTCATTTCGAACAATGCTCGCAGTTTATCGTCAAGTTGTTTTCTTTTTTTCGGGTCCATTCTTTTTTATCTTGTTTTTAATTAATTGAGGTTATGAATTTCTTGTCTATAGTTGTGATTGCCAATCTGTTTACAACAGATATTTCGTTGTGATGTCGACACGTTAAGATGGTGTTTGATTCGAATTAATCGAATATACCCAAGGATGATGTTTGCTCTCACGGCTTTTCCCGAAAGGATTTTTTCAGAAAACCTTTGTTGATTCGTTTTTATTTTCCTGAAGTACGGTATACCCGACACTTCAAAGAAAGGATATCGGCTGGGAAAAACAGCATGATTAAAGAATTTGCCATACTCTGGCTTTGGTGAGAATTCCATCAAGAAATGCTAAAACAGCATCCTGGAATTAGCGATAGATTTATTCGATGCTTATAGGCTTCCTATGGTAGTCCAAATAGTGTTAGCGGTACGGATATCTATGAATTTTGATGATAATTGAAGGATATCAATAACTATGTTTTTCTATACAAAAAATGTAGTCTATAGTATAAAAAAAAGAATTGCAAGTAAAAAAAATATTTTTTTCGGTGAAATGAAATATTGCATCCAATCGTGAAGCATCAGGGCGTATAGGGTTTGCCACAGACTTTACAACAACCGTCCGGGCCGATCACACCGATACAATTTCCGTCGGTGCATAGCCTTCGATTTTTCCATTCTGAATCAGCATCCTCACCAGGCGCATGCGTAGAGGGCTCTTCATGATCCGGTATCGGTGACGTTTCCAGGGGAACGTCGATAGATTGATCGGTGACAGAGTCCGGAATGCCGGTATCCGGGAGTTCACCGTCATAAGGTTTGCCGCAGGCCTTGCAGCAACCATCGGGACCGATTACGCCGATACAGTTGCCGTCGTTGCATAATCGCCGGTTTTCCCATTTGATATCGGTCATCATTTCTTCCGCATCATTCTTTTCTGGCGTTGTATCCGTCATTTTTTTCTCCGAAAGTGTCTCTATGCGCTGTTTGTTAGTCTCAGTTAAGGCGGACATTGGTTCAATTGTTATCGGATTTTGTAATGCAATAGGAATAAAATTAAGCATACTATAATTCAGCAGCGAAAGTCAAAACCGACAAGCAACGGCAACGGTATGTTACTCAGCCGCATTTTGTATATCCGCAAAAGTGGCATGTCATACAGCCTTCCTCGAAGCTTATGGTTTGGCCACATTCCGGGCAGACCTCCCCTATCAGGCTGTTTTGCGTGCGCCGGTAGCTTTTGTCGTCATTGCTTTTAAGGTAACGATTCTCCAGCACCCGGCTGATAGCATCCGGAATCGAAAGAACCAGGTGGCCGTTCTGGAAAACCGGATATTCCCCCCCGATGCCTTTTAGCTGGTTTACCACAGTCTCCACCCGTACTCCGGATCTGAAGGCCAGAGATACCAGTCGGCCGATGGCTTCGGTTTTGGCTGTCGTCGATCTTCCGGATTTTCCGATGGTTGCAAATACCTCAAAAGGCCTGTTTTGATACTCTGTGACGGTAACGTAAAGATTCCCCATGCCGGTTTTTACCTTGGTGGTGAAGCCGTTGAGGGTTTCCGGACGTTTCCTGACCGCAGTCATGAAGCTGTCTTCTGTTTCTTTGTTTTCAGAAAAAGACAGCACCTGATTCTTCTTGCTGCCGTCCCGATAGATGGTGACCCCTTTGCAGCCCAGCGTATAGGCCATATTATAGATTTCCAATACGTCGGACACTGTAGCTCCATGGGGCAGATTTACAGTTTTTGAAACGGCATTGTCCGTGTGTTTTTGAAAGGCGGCCTGCATCCGGATATGCCATTTCGGGGAGATGTCATGGGCCGTCACAAAAACATTCCGGACAGTCTCGGGGATTTCTTGAAAATCTTTTATACTTCCCCGGTCGGCGATTTTTTTTGCCAGATCCCGGCTGAAAAAACCCTGTTTGCGGGCCGTTTCTTCAAAGTAGGGATTGATTTCCACAAGCTGGTCGTTGTCCATGACAGTGCGGACAAAGCTTAACGCAAAAAGAGGTTCAATGCCGCTGGAAGCACCGGCAATAATGCTCAGGGTGCCTGTCGGGGCAATCGTTGTTGTTGTGGCGTTGCGATAGGCGCAGTTCTTTTTGTCTTTGAAAACGCTTTGGTCATAGTTTTCAAAAACCCCCCGTTCTTTGGCTAGCAGGCAAGAGGCCCTGTGGGATTCATGTTGAATAAAGCCCATTGTTTTTTCGGCGATTTCCAGGGCCGCTTCCGTGTCATAGGGAATGTTTAATTGATACAGCATATCGGCAAATCCCATGACGCCGAGCCCTGTTTTGCGATTACCCCGCACCATTTTCCTGATTTCCGGCAGCGGATACCGGGACATATCAATCGTATCATCCAGAAAACGTACCGTCAGATGAACGGTTTGTTTTAACTGTTCAAAATCGATTGCAGGCCCCGCCTTTTTTTGAATGACAAATTTGGCCAGGTTGATGGAACCCAGATTACAGGCTTCCATGGGCAGCAGGGGCTGTTCGCCGCATGGATTGGTGCTTTCCATGTCGCCGATGGCCGGTGTTGGATTGTCCTGGTTGATCCTGTCCAGGAATATGATGCCCGGATCGCCGTTGTGCCAGGACTGATGAACCAGGGCATGGTATATGGTGGAGGCATCCAGCTCTCCTGTTTTTTTATGATCACGGGGATCGATGAGATCATAGGGCTGTTTGTGTTTTACGGCTTCCATGAACGCGTTGGTTACGCCGACGGAAATATTGAAATTGTTCAAGGCAGTATTTTCTTTTTTACAAAAAATAAATTCTTCTATATCCGGGTGATCAATCCTCAAGATTGCCATATTGGCCCCCCGGCGGGTTCCACCCTGTTTGACCTGTTCGGTGGCGATGTTAAAAATTTTCATAAAACTGACAGGTCCTGAAGCAACGCCGCCGGTGCTCCCAACCCTGCTGTTTTTCGGCCTCAGGCGTGAAAAGGAAAAACCTGTTCCGCCGCCGGATTTATGAATCAGAGCGGTATTTTTCAATGTGGAGAAGATTCCCTCCATGCTGTCTTCAACCGGAAGGACAAAACAGGCGGCCAGTTGTCCCAGCCGTCGTCCGGCATTCATCAGGGTCGGTGAATTGGGTAGAAATTTGAATGCGGTCATGATGTCATAAAACGAATCCTCCATCTGTTCGACATGGGCACTGCCCCCATATTTTTCTTCAGCCCGGGCCACATGCCGGGCTACCCTTCGAAACATTTTTTCCGGAGTTTCAGTCACATTGCCGTTGCTGTCCTTTTTCAGGTAGCGCCGTTCCAGTACCCGGCGGGCGTTGTCCGACAACTGTATTTTGGGTTGCATAAAGATGGATTTATCCAGTCGGACCGGGGCTGCACTGGACAATCCGAGTTCCTGAAGCTTGGCCTCAATGATTTTTTCGAATATCGGTATGGTGATCGTCCGCAGTTTCATTTCGGCAATCTGTTTTCGCATGGATTGCGTGATGGTCAGGGCCTGATCCGGGGCAACTGCATTATTGCTGATCAGAAAATCCGCTAATTGGCGGTCGTCCCACACGGGATCGGCTCTGTCGAGGCGACCTTTATCCGGTATTGAAAGTTTGCTTTTTTGTCCCATGGGGTATCTCCGAAAATTGTATTGAGGTTTTTATATAAATGGAAGAAACAAATTCAGTAAAAAAGTCTTCCATACAACATATTGTATGTCAAGGTAAAAATAACTCAATATATGTCGGATTAAAATGAAGCGGCCTGGCTTCGGAAGTTGCTCTATTTGGAAAATAATTTGTCGATCATTGATTGTCTGCCATGTTATCCTGCTTTCCATCCTGGTATTTTTTTTCCCCATACCAGTGAATCTGTCGACAGATACCCCGTATAATACTGACTTCCCGGGCCCGCAAAGGGAGGCGGTTGAAAAAATGACGCAGTTTATTCATCCAGTAAGCCGGATTTTCAGGGTTGATATAACTGATCCTCACCAGAATATCACTGAGTTGATCATACATTCCTTCCAGTTCGTGTCGGTTGGCCAGGCGGGGTTTGAAACTCCCTTTTACCGGATGTTGTCGGGCCTTGAACAGTTCATAACATATAACCATGACCGCCTGGGCCAGATTAAGGGAGGAAAATTCAGCGGTGGGTATTGTCACCAGGGCATGGCACAGCCGGATGTCGGCATTGGAAAGGCCTCTGTCTTCGGGCCCGAAAACAATCGCGATCTGGTTTTCGTGGGAAACCGATATCAGCTTGTCCGCCAGTTTCACCGGCTGATCAATTGTGCGGCGCTGGCCCCCTGAACGGGCAGTTGTTCCGACAATGTAGCTAAAATCAGCCAGGGCCAGGGGCAGGTTGTCATGGATAACGATTTTTTCAACGATATCCGCGGCTGCATGGGTGGCCATTTTTCGCACCCTGATGATATCGAAATTTTCCGGTTCCACAACTACCAGTTTTTTTATTCCCATATTGCGGATCGCCCGGGCCGCAGCCCCGATATTTTCAGGATACCGGGGCCGCTGCAGCACGATGGCGATATGATCCAAATTTATTTTGTCAGACATCAGCCAACGATTTCAAAACGATTAAAAAAATATCCGATTTCAAAGGCGGCCGTTTCAGGAGCATCGGAGCCGTGGACCACATTTTTTTCAATATCTGTGGCAAAGTCCGCCCGGATGGTTCCCGGGGCAGCCTCTTTATAGTTGGTGGCCCCCATCAGTTCGCGGTATCGGGCAATTACGTTTTCACCTTCCAGTACCATGACCAGGGCCGGTCCCGAACTCATGAAATCCGTCAGGCTGTTAAAAAAAGGTCGCTCCTTGTGTACATCATAGAATCCCTGGGCCTGGGCCTTGGTCATATGGATCATTTTCATGGCGGCTATCTTGATGCCGTTGCTGTCAAACCGCTTAATCACATCTCCAATGAGGGCGCGCCGCACGCCGTCCGGTTTGATGATTGATAATGTTCTTTCCATTTTTTATCCTTTCTTACAATATTTTTATTGGGATGATTGTTGATTTTCATGGTGCCATACCAGAAGGCAAGTGGCACGTCAACTATCTATTTTCCATCATAAATAGCCTTTTTGACAAATCTTATCACTATCTTCAAAAAATAAACCACAATAATCAAATGATAAATGACAAACAACTTCAGACTATTGTAATTTGGTGCCTGTAATTTGCTAATTCCGGTTTATCCAGTCTATGGATGGGCACTTTGATAGAGTTAAATGCATGGCAATGCGTTATTCAACTGCGATCAATTCACCCACAAAACTGCCGACGACAACCCGGCTTTTAATTTTTACAGGCATTTTGCGGCTGTCTGCGGTAATCCATAACTGAATTTTGGCATGTTTGCTTTTTTTGAATACACCTCCGACGTCCTTGAGTTCGGGTTCAATCAGGTATGTATCAAAGGTTCCCGCAGGGACGGTAATTGGTTCTTTTTTTATGACCCTGGCCATTCCGAAAATACATTTTTTCCCGTCGGTTATCGGCCTCTGAATGACCGCACCCGGATAAAGATCGGCCCGGCGGGAAAAATAAAATGCCGCTAAGGGGTCAAAGGTGCCCGGCCTTATGCTTATCGATTTGCGTTTTTTGCCGAAATTTGTATATTGAGCTGTATGCCGATCCCAGTCAAAGGAGACGGTGAGATCCTTTCTTGTATTACCTGCGATATGTTGTTCGGTATACAAAACAGAGTGATGTAAACCAGTATCCGTATATGAATCCAAATGTTCACGGACTTTATAGAAAAGATCAACAAAGTTATTGGTCTTTACCCGCATGCCGAAATGCCGGGTTTCGATAGTGTTGATTGTCTGGTTCGGGAAAACTTCGAGAACCGCCTCGCCGGCGGGGATGACTTCCCATTTCAGCTCAAATGTAAGTTTTTCTCCGGTATGAAAGGGGATTCTACTTTCGCCTGCCGCCTCGGTTTGGAGAAAAAATAGCGTGATTGCCAAAAATATCACACCAGTATTACAGATCAGATACGGCAACATCGTGCGGGTGAATTTCAAGGCCGTTAAAAAACGGATTTTGTACATATTGGCGCCTTTGGATGGATAGTGTAACCTTAACCCGGACAAGCCGAAACCAAACAGATTTTTTGTTACTCTGAATTGACATTAGTACCCTAAATAAACTGTTATGTTCACGCAGGAAATATTGAATGTCGAAGTAAGGAATCGCTGCGTTCAATCTTCTTAATATAAAAAAGTGGCTCAGGATATCGCGGAAACACATTTGGGTGCAACTGTTTTTTGATTGAAGAGGAGTTTCGCGATTGTTCTCTTTGCTGCAGGCACAAATGCGTTGACAATACCTTGATCCCATTTTATGGTTTTTTATAATTGGGTAGCGGTTCAATGGTTGGCAAGTAATGAAGTTGGAAATATGCCTGATGTAGTCCTGTGGAATTGTTTCGGTAGTGACAGTATAATTAATGAGGAGCAGGTATGCCCATATATGAATTTTTTTGTGAAGATTGTAATATGCTGTTTAATTTTTTTTCCAGATCGGTCAATACGACCAAGATACCCCGGTGCCCGAAATGCAAGCAACCCTTAAGCCGCCAGATGTCTGTCTTTACTTTTACCGGCCGCACAGGCGAAAAAGAAGATATGGACGACCTGCCCCTGGATGAATCAAAAATGCAGCAGGCCATGCAGATGCTGGCCGGAGAGGCCGAGAAGATGAATGAGGATGATCCGCGCCAGGCAGCCGATCTTTTACGCAAGCTTTCCGATGCGACCGGCCTTGAAATGGGTAACGGCATGCAGGAGGCGCTGCAGCGGATGGAAAACGGTGAAGACCCGGAGCAGATAGAGGCTGAAATGGGCGATCTGCTGGAATCCGAGGATTCTTTTTTAATGCCCGGGAAAAAAGGCGGGGGTAAAACAGACCGTCCGGCCCCAATTCGGGATGAGATTTTGTATGATCTGTGATGATAAAAAGCCAAGGAAATACGGGGTGTATATGAAACCGGAAATTTTCAGCAGGATAAGGACGGTGCAGGGGGATATTACCCGTCTGAAAGTGGATGCCATTGTCAATGCAGCCAATACCTCTCTGCTGGGCGGCGGCGGTGTTGACGGCGCAATTCATCGGGCTGCCGGGCCCGGGCTGCTGGCTGAATGCCGGACCACCGGTGGCTGCCCCACCGGCGAGGCCCGGATCACAAAAGGATACAAGTTGTCTGCGAACTTTGTGATTCATACCGTAGGGCCGGTATACGGCGGCAGGTCCGGGGACGCAAAACTGTTGGCCGACTGCTATTCAAACAGCCTGAAACTGGCGGCGAACAACCATGTCGAAACCATCGCCTTCCCGGCTGTAAGTTGCGGCGTTTACGGCTACCCCGTGGAGGCGGCCTGTCGAATTGCCGTGGATACAACCATTCGATTTCTTGCAACACATAATCTCCCCGTCAAAGTTATTTTTATTCAGTTTTCCATGAAAAATTTGAGAGTTTATCAGGATTATCTTGCCGCCATATCCATGGTTAAATAACTGGAATAATAAAAATATTTAAAGGAAAGAGATGCAGCAGATTAAGTTGCCACAAATGAATTGCGAAAAAGTAAGTCGTGAAATCGGGGATTTTGTCATTGAATCGGTTCTGACGAACAATGCCTGCGGGTGCGTCATCGGTCTTTCCGGAGGAGTTGATTCCAGTACATGTGCGGCACTGGTAAAGACGGCTTTTGACAGATACAACAAGACGCATAAGGCGCATCTAAGTATGGTGGGATATATACTTCCGTCAAGTATGAATAACGAAGAGGATATTCCGGACGCACAATTCGTTGCAAACTATCTGGATATTCCATATGAGGTGCACAATATTGAAGCACTTGTCCGGGCTTTTAAATTGACGAACCCGGAAGCATTCGAGAGCAGTTACGACCGGGGCAATCTTACCTCCAGAATCCGCGCTAATGTTTTATCAACCAAAGCTGCGACCGAAAAAAAGATTATTGCCGGCACCGGTAATAAAGATGAAGATTTCGGTATCGGCTACTACACCCTGTTCGGTGACGGTGCGGTTCATATCAGCCCGATTGCAGGCCTGTCAAAACGGCTGGTACGGGAAATGGCCCTGTTTTCAGGTCTGCCGGACCATATTGCCTGCCGGACATCCACCGCCGGGCTGGAGCCAGACCAGAGTGATTACAAAGATCTGGGGTATGAGTATGATATGGTTGAACTGATTACCGAAGGCCTGAAACAGGGATTGACAGGCGTCCAGCTTGCCGTGCATGACCAGGTGGTCGTGCCTATAAGGCGGCAGATAGCCGGGTACCAGGAAAGTTTCGGGATTAAAAAATTTGATACGGCTGCCGAGGTTGTTGAAGATATCCTGCACCGGCATGTGACGGCCCGATCAAAAATGAAAATTATTCATCCGCCGGCACCCAGAATTACACTTTGCTATGATTAAGAACGCAGAATATGATCTGACGGGCAGGCCGCACAACGCTGCTCTGGCAACAATCAAATACCTTTGTCATGCAGCTGACGGGGTTCTTTGCTTGACATAACCGGCAAAGTGACCTAAAAAACCATATCTTTCACATACAATGCACGGATTTTATGCCGAGCACAAAATGATTTGCAACCTTCAATGATGGAAGATCATGTCGGATTGCGTTTTCTGCTTACGCTCAGGATGTTTGCAATACAATGAAAATGAAGAATACAATCAGCAGTGTCCGGAATATAGGCATTATCGCCCATATCGATGCCGGCAAAACGACGGTGACCGAACGAATCCTGTATTATACGGGCCGTTCCCATAAAATCGGCGAGGTTCATGACGGTGAGGCCGTGATGGACTGGATGCCCGATGAGCAGGAGCGTGGAATCACGATTACATCGGCGGTCACCACCTGCCGGTGGAAGTCGAATAAAATTCAGATTATTGATACTCCCGGGCATGTGGATTTTACCATTGAGGTGGAGCGGTCACTCAGGGTTCTCGATGGCGCAGTGGGAGTCTTTTGTTCGGTAGGAGGAGTTGAGCCGCAGTCGGAAACGGTCTGGCATCAGGCCGATAAATATAATGTCCCCAAGATTGCATTTATCAATAAAATGGACAGGGTCGGCGCCGATTTTTTCAGAACGATCGAAATGATGCGCGACAGGCTCAGCGCCAGTCCCCTGGTCATGCAGCTGCCGGTGGGAGTCGAGGATAATTTTTCCGGTGTAATCGATCTGATCGATATGCAGCAGATGGTTTGGGACCAGGACAGCCTGGGTGAGAATTATCAAACAATGGATATCTCCCCGGACTATCAGGAAAAGGCTGTCGCATATCGGGAAAAACTCATTGAAACGCTGGCTGAAGTTGATGATGACCTCATGGAAATTTATCTGGCGGAGGAACCGATTGAAAGGCAGATGCTGATGGAGGCCGTGCGCAAAGCAACCATAGCGCTCAAACTGGTTCCAATTTTTTGCGGCAGCGCCCTTAAAAACAAGGGCATTCAGCCGCTGATCGATGCGATTGTTGATTTTTTGCCCGCGCCAACGGATATTCCGGCCATGGAAGGGAGCCATCCTGAAACAGGCGCTGTGGTTGAATGTCCGGTTCGGGACACTGCTCCTCTTGCGGCGCTTATTTTTAAGATATCCATGATGGAAGGTCGGAAGTTGAGTTTTGTTCGGATCTACAGTGGGACCATGAAAGCCGGCAGTGAGATATTCAACCCTGCACGCAACAAAAAAGAGAAACTTTCGCGTATTCTGCTGATGCATGCCGATAAACGGGAACGCATCAATATGGCCGGTGCAGGCAGCATTGTGGGGGTCGTTGGTCTTAAGGAATCCTCGACCGGTGAGACGCTTTGTGATGCCGACCATCCGCTTTTACTGGAAACCATGGAGTTTTACGAACCGGTGATCTCCATGGCCGTGGAACCAAAGACCCATGCGGACCAGGAGAAGCTGGACCAGGTGCTTGAAAAATTCACCGCTGAAGATCCCACCTTGAAAGTACGCCTGGATGAGGATACCGGCCAGACGATTTTGTCCGGTATGGGAGAACTTCACCTTGAAATTATTATCAGCCGGATGCTGCGTGAATTCAAAACCAGTGTAAATGTGGGCAAACCCCAGGTAGTGTACCGAGAAACCATTGCCCGTAAAATTGATGCATCTTCCGTATTTGACAGAGAGGTGGCCGGTAAACATCATGTTGGCGAAGTGAAACTGCAGCTTGCACCAAAGCCAAGAGGGACAGGCAATACATTCGCGTCTCAAATTACCGAAGAGATTATTCCTGCGCAGTTTATTCCGGCAATTGAAAAAGGCGTTTTCGAGTCACTGGCAAGTGGTGCTTTGATGGGATATCCGGTGGTCGATGTCGAGGCTGTGCTCACTGGCGGATCGTACAAGGAATCCCAGGGAACGGAACTGGCTTACACGGTCAGCGCTTCCATGGCCTGTAAGGAAGCGCTTGCCGCCGGGGAGCCGTTTTTGCTGGACCCGATTATGGCAGTGGAAATTCTGGTGCCTGAGTCATACATGGGGGAGGTGATCGGAGATCTCAATTCCCGCAATGGGAAAATTGAGTCCATCGATCATGAACGCGGGGTACAGTCCATGAAGGCTGTTGTGCCGCTGGCAAAGATGTTCGGGTACTCGACATCCTTACGATCGGCGACTCAGGGGCGCGGAACTTTTACAATGCAGTTTTCTCATTTTGATCGCATTTAATCATTTTTCAGGGCGAATACAAGATTCGCCCCTATTTTTTTTTATGGGCTTCCCGCTTTGCGTGGGCTTGGGCCCGCCGGACTTTTTTCAACCGTTCCTCGATTTCCTCTTTTTTTGATGGAATAACGGCCATGTGCAATGCTTTCTCCAGGTGAAACACGGCATTCTTGAATTGAGTTGTTTTTTCATAAAATATTCCCAGGTTATAGTGGGCAGCGCCGGGCTTGCCCTGTTTACTAAATGCCTGACCTGAAAAATAATAGGCATCCGCATAATCAGGGTCAAGCTTGAGAACCGATTCAAAAGCCGTTTGGGCCCCTTTTAAATCGCCCAACTCCGTGCTTGCACGTCCCAGATAGAAAAACGTCCCGGGATTGTCGGATGCTATGGCGGCAGCGCCTTTTAAGGCGTTTAATGCATTGGCATTTTGGCCGTCAAGGAAATATACCCTGCCAAGATCCGTTAAAACATATGGGTCAAAGGTATGTTTCTCCAGAGCTTTTTTCAACTGGGAGATAGCCTCTTTGCGGGCTCCGGTGCGGTCCAGAATCAGGCCATACCCGTAACGGGCCATGGGATTATCCGGATTTTTATGGATTGCTGCTTTAAAATTGATCAACGCGATATCCATGTCGCCGTACATGGCTGCTACCCGTGTTCGGGCCCTGGAAAAATTATAATTATCGGTTTTGATTTTTATGGATTGCTGCTTTGTGTTTTGCCGGTGGGCTTGAATCCAGGTGTCGATATAGGCAATCCTGGCCTCGGAGGCAGGGTGGGTCATGAGATACGTCGGGATCTGTTTTGAGCCGAACCACTGCTTGCTTCGAATTTTTTTCAGGGCTGTCAGCAGGCCCTGCCCCCTATATCCGGCGGCGGTTAAATAGTTCAACCCTATCTGGTCGGCCTGCATTTCATCTTCCCGGCTATAGGCCAGGGCAATGGTTTGATTGGTCGCCATGGAGCCAACGGTTATCGCACTGGCGGCGGTAGCGGAACCCCCCATGCCGAGAAATATGCCGGCGGCTATTCCGGCCAGCGTTAAAAGGTTCATTTTTGATGATCTTTCAATCCGTTGAGAGATATGCCGGCACTGGGCATGGGCAATTTCATGAGCCAGGATTCCGGCAAGTTCATCTTCATTGTCTAAAGCTTCAAACAGGCCGCTGTTTAAAAAGATATTGCCGGCCGGGCTGGCAAAGGCATTATAGGTGTTTTGTTTGATGAGATGAAATTTATATTTAAAAGAATCGGACGGTGCTGCTGTTACTATTTTTTGCCCTACCTGATTCAGATAGGTAACCAGCATCGGATCTTTAATTAGTTCATAATGCTTTAAAACCACGCGCATGAATTCACGGGCCATATCCTCTTCCTGCTTGATGGTGATGGCCAAGGCAGTTTTTGGGAAAAGACAGTTGCTGAAAAAAAATGCAATCAGTACAAGTGTTATGATCTTTTTTATTTTTTTCATTCAGACCTCTATAATATTGTCAGCCCCTTGTCGATGGGGCATGAAAGCTGTTTTATATCCAAATGCATCTGTATAGATGACATATTCTAATCTACTTTTCAAATACCAAGTTTTATGATAGTATATTTTAATTATGGCAAACATTATCTGTATAGCGAACCAGAAGGGCGGTGTAGGCAAAACAACAACGGCAATTAATCTGTCGGCGGCACTGGCTGTTTCGGAAAAAAAAACACTGCTTGTGGATTGTGATCCCCAGGGCAATGCAACCACAGGGCTAGGCATCGACAAGAATGCCATTGATGTAACATTATATCACGGGATGATTGGAGAAAATGAGGTTGAAGATCTTATTTTGGACAGCGAACTCGAACCGCTCAAGATAATCCCCGCAAGGGTGGAGTTGATTGGTGTCGAGATTGAAATGATAAACGAACCGGATCGGGAAAAAGCATTAAAACGGCTTTTGTCCAGGGTTGAGGATTTGTTTGATTATATCATTTTAGATTGCCCGCCTTCTTTAAGCCTCTTGACGGTCAATGCCGTGACAGCCGCAAATTATATACTGATTCCGCTTCAATGTGAATTCTATGCATTGGAAGGGCTTAGCCAGCTTTTGCACACAGTCAAACGAATCAAGGCCGGTTTTAATCCCGAATTGAAAATTGCCGGCATCCTTTTAACGATGTACGATACACGGACAAACCTTTCTCAGCAGGTGGCCGAGGATGCAAGAAAATATTTTAAGGATCTTGTATTCAAAACCCGGGTGCCCCGCAATGTCAGACTGGGCGAAGCACCTAGTTTCGGGAAACCGATTTTACTTTATGATGCCGCCTCAGCCGGGGCCAAAAGCTATTTTTCCCTGGCAGAGGAGATAATCAATATTTGACTATGCTTTGTCGCATCAGGCTTGTAAGGCGTTAGATGATTGTATTTAAAATTCCAAAATAGTGAAGAAATTAGAATCAGGGTTCATGGATAAGCCGACAAGGCGGAATCTATTGGACGGATAAATGCAGAGACTATCATGGCAAAAGCCAACAAAATGAGCGTTCCGAAAATGGAAATCAAAAAGCGGAAAAAATTAGCTTTGGGCCGCGGCCTTGATTCATTAATTCCGAAGATTGCCCAAGGGGAAAATAAACCCAAGGAATATATGCTGTGCGATATAGGGCTGATCCGTCCCAACCGGTACCAGCCCCGGAAGCAGTTTTCCGAAGAGGACCTGGCGGATCTCTCCCGTTCCATAGGGGAACAGGGTATTCTTCAACCGTTGCTTGTAAGGCAGGCGGATACGGGTTATGAACTTGTGGCCGGTGAAAGACGGTTGCGTGCAGCGGTAATGGCAGGCCTTGAGCAGGTGCCGGTTGTCATAAAAAAAATTACCGACGCCGGAATGCTGGAAATGTCCATCGTTGAAAATGTTCAGCGAGAAGATTTAAACCCCATGGAGGAAGCCGAAGCTTACCATCGTCTGATGACCGAGTTTAATTTGACCCAGGCAAAGGTTGCCCTGCGGGTAGGTAAAAGCAGGCCGGCTGTTGCTAATTTTTTACGACTCCTGCAGTTGCCGCAGCCCATCAGGGCCAGTATCCTGGACAACACTTTGAGCATGGGGCACGCCAGAGCCCTGCTTGGGGCCGATGCACCCGCCCAGCAGAGGGCTGCGTGGCGAACTGTCATTTCCAGGGGGTTGTCAGTCAGAGAAACCGAGGACCTGATCAAGCGGTTGAAAACTGAAAAAAAGAAAGCACATCTCCATGACCCAAGCTCAGAAGATATCTATTTTATGGATTTAGCCGACAAACTTTCATTGCATTTCGGTACAAAAGTACGGATAAAAAAAAAGGGCCGGAAAGGCAGGATGGAGATACAGTTTTTCAGTAATGAAGATCTGGAACGTTTACTTGATCTCCTTAAGTTTCAATCGTGATATTTTTTGCGAGATCAGCCGGTTTTGAAACTTGTGTTTAATGAAATGCACGACTTTTCAAAAACTGCGGGTATGGTTATTATATCGCTCCTGCATTTTGAAAAGCGCTAAGAACGGAAACTTGTTATCCCGATTACTTTCCTGACTCGCTGCAGCAGCGGACAATGAAAGTTTTTATAACCGCATGCTCTTATACTCATGTCTATTCATATTCTAATCGATGGATACAATTTGATACGTCAGTCTCCGGAACTTGCCGAACTGGATCGACAAGATATTCAGTTGGGGCGGGAAGCCCTGATCGATATGCTGGTGGTATACAAAAAACTGAAGCATCACAAAATTACCATTGTTTTTGATGGTATTCATGCGCCGCTGTTTTCTCAGAACCGGGACCAGGTGAAAGGGGTCAAAATTATTTTTTCACGCCAGGGGGAGTTAGCGGATGCAGTGATAAAGCGGATAGTAGCCAGGGATCGGGAAAAGGCCTTGGTCGTAAGCTCCGACCGGGATATTGTCAATTTTGCTGAATCCATGGGAGCAGCTACGATAAGTTCTCCTGAATTTGAAAGAAAGGCTGCCATGGCTGCATTTATGGGCGATGCCTTTATCGATTCCACAGGTGATGAGAACAGTGGTTGGATACCGACTACGAAAAAAAAGGGGCCGAGCCGGCGTCTGGGCAAGAAGGATCGGCGCAGTCGGAAAAAAATCGGAAAGCTTTGATCAAGTGCCGTTGACGCCGATTGAAACTGGCTCGGATGATTAGCCGGGCAATAAATAAGCACCATTTAAACCGCTGAATTTTTGAACGGGTAGAACTACAGGCATACTATGAAAAAAATAGGTGTAATTGACGGGCAGGGCGGAGGCATCGGCAGCATAATTATCAAAAAGGTTAAAGATGTTTTTGAAGAAAATGTGGAAATTTATGCGCTGGGAACCAATGCCATTGCGACTTCCCAGATGCTCAGGGCTCATGCCAACCGCGGGGCTTCCGGTGAAAATGCGATTGTGCAGACTGTGGACAAGCTGGATATTATTCTGGGGCCGATTGGCATTATTGTCGCCAATGCCATGATGGGTGAGGTTACGCCGAAAATCGCCGAAGCTGTTGCCGGAAGCCCCGCTCAAAAATTTTTAATACCGTTGACCCGGGAAAACATAACACTCGTGGGGGTCTGCTCGACCCCGCTGCCGCAAATGGTTGACAGCCTGATTGAAGATTATTTATTACCAATGCAGCAATAAGATTTTTCAGATTCAGGCATTCTGGATGGAAACCGGCGCAATATTTGAACCATAACTCGTAAAAAGGAATAATATCATGTGCGAAGCAAATGCATATCTGATTGAGGGAGATGAAAGCAGGCTGATCATGGAGGCCGTGGATACGGTAGAGCCTGATGGTGAGGGAATTAAACTGATCAATATTTTCGGTGAACAAAAATTTTTAAAAGCTCGCATCTATTCCCTGTCCCTGGTCGATCACAAGGTGTATCTGAAAGAATAAAAAACCGTTATCTGCGCATGTTCAATTTTTTGAAATTTCAGAGTTGCGGTTTTAATCCGGCGGGCAAGGTGTACGATAGCGTTTTATAAGAAAATCGAATATTGAATGTTGAAGAATGAACATAATTGTTGCTAAAACAGCAGGTTTCTGCATGGGTGTCCGCAGGGCCGTTGAGATGGCCCTTGACTCGCCCGCTAAATACGAGGGCCCCATCAGTACTTACGGCCCGCTGATACACAACCCCCATGTCTTGAATATTCTTGAAGAAAAAGGGATATCGATTTTAAATCAAGTTCCCTCTACAGGGTCGGGAACGGTCATCATCAGGGCTCACGGTGTACCGCCAAGTGCCAAGGGAAAACTTAAAAATGCGGGTTTCAGAGTCATTGATGCGACCTGTCCCCGTGTAATTAAGGTCCAGACGATTATCCGGCAGCATGCCGCCAGGGGGTGGGTTTCGATCATTATCGGCGATAGGGATCATCCTGAAGTTATTGGTTTGCTGGGGTATGCCGGTGAAAAGGGATATACCGCCAGCAGTCTGGAAGATCTGAAGGCCCTGCCGGAGTTTGATAAAGCGATTGTTGTGGCCCAGACTACTCAAAGCACCGTGTTTTTTGACAGGGTAAAGAAATGGACCGCCCGGAAACATCCCGGATATAAGGTTTTTGATACGATCTGCGATTCCACTGAAAAACGTCAGGAAGAAGTGAAAAACCTGACAGATGCAGTGGATGCGGTCATCGTGGTTGGCGGATACACCAGCGGCAATACCCGTCGGCTGGCTGAAATTGCCCGGCAGAGCGGAAAAACGGTATATCATGTGGAATCAGAGGCAGATATCGAAGACGGGGCACTTGATGCGACTCAAACCATTGGTATTACCGCAGGTGCTTCAACACCCAACTGGATCATCAAGCGGGTATACAGGGCTGTCGAAGCCCTGCCGTATAAAAAGACTCGGGGCCGGAGTCGGCTTTTTTTTGCCATTCAGCGTGCCCTTCTGCTTACGAATATTTACGTGGCCATGGGCGCAGGCTGTCTTTGCTATGCCTGTACAAGACTTCTGGGGATTGAAAACTACCTGCCCTATGTTCTCATATCCATTTTATATGTCCAGTCCATGCATATCCTGAACAACCTGATCGGAAGGAAGGCTGATCGCTACAATGACCCTGACAGGGGGGTATTCTATGAGAATCACGAGGTTTTTTTATCGATCATGGCCATATCTTCCGGCGCAGCAGGTCTTGTAACGGCTTTTATCGTGGGCAAGATGCCTTTTCTGATTATTTTGGCCATGAGTTTGATGGGGCTTTCATACAATTTCAAACTGGTTCCAGAATGTTTCCCAAAATTGAAATATCAAAAAATTAGAGAGATTCCCGGTTCCAAAACCATTTTAATTGCCGCAGCATGGGGAGTTGTTACAGCGCTTTTCCCCTCTGTATCGTTTTCAGGAAGCTGTGGTCTTGATTCCATTATTGTATTTCTGTGGTCTGCCGGCATGGTGCTTGCCAGAACGGCTTTTTTCGAGATCCTTGATATGCAGGGTGACCGGATTGTCGGTAAAGAGACAATCCCGATTCTTTTGGGAGCAAAGACCACGCTGCGCCTTTTAAAGGCCGTACTTGTCGGCATTTTTTTACTTCTTCTTCTGTCAAGCGCCTTGGGCATTGTTTCAGGTATCGGGCTGGTTCTTTGTTTATGCCCTGTTTTTCTTTTTTTAATTCTTACCGTACACGAGCGTGGGCACATGCTGCCGGGAATGAGGCTTGAATTTCTGGTGGAGTCTATTTTTGTATCAACAGGATTGATTACATTGGTGGGGGCGAATTGTATTCGATAGGGCATTGTTGAAGCAGCCGGAGAGAAACAAAAAATTTGAGTTTATGAGAACACACGGAGAGCGCATGCAATATCGATTATTACCGTTTGTTTTATTGACGGCTTTGCTGCTATTTTCTTCCCTGGCGTTTGGTGATGAGTTTTTGGAACTTGTCGAATTCCAGGGTAAGGGGTCTATCAACTGGACCAGGGGAACCATGCAGGTAACAGGAATCGGTGATCCCCCTGAAAAATATTACGATAAACCCCACGCCAGTCCCATTGCCCTGCGTGCGGCCCAGGTGGATGCAGTACGCAATCTTTTCCGGGTGGTTCAGGGGATAAGAATCGATTTTACCACAACCGTGGGCGATTTTATCGTTGCCAGCGATGTGATAATGGCGAAGATTGAAGGCATGGTTGACAATGCTCGAATTGTAAAAAGGGAGTATCTATCGGATGGAACGGTTAAGGTTGTTATAGAAATGAGTTTTTACGGCGGTTTTGCTCAGCTCGTGCTTCCCTCCGAAATCAAACATGTGGAATCTATTAAACCGCTGGCGCCGGCTAGTCCTGCGGCTGCGCCCGTTTCTCCCGATCTGCCGGAGGCCGCTTCACTGCCGTCTGTTGAAATTTTTACCGGACTGGTAGTGGACGCACGCGAGGTGCCGGTAACTCCTGCCATGGTTCCGAGAATTCTGGATGAAAATGATCAGGAAGTATATGGCCCGGCCTTTGTAAGCCGAGAATTCGTTGTGCAGCAGGGCATGGCCGAATATATAAGAGATCTGCCCGCTGCCCGGACAAATCCGCGGGTCGCCGATCATCCACTTATCGTCAAAGGCCTCCGGGCCAGAGGCACAATACCAACGGATATTGTAATCAGCAACTCGGATGCCGCCAAATTGCGCAGTGCCTCCGAGCATCTCGGTTTTTTGAAAAAATGCCGGGTCATCATTGTTGTGGATTAGTGTTTTAATACCGGTAATAATCCGGCTTGAACGGACCATCGACCGGAACGCCGAGATAGTCCGCCTGAAATTGATTGAGTTTTGTCAGCTTAACACTAAGCCGCCGCAGGTGAAGCCTTGCCACCTCTTCATCCAGGGTTTTGGGCAGGGTATAGACCTGGCACTGATGATCTTTTAGTGCCAGCTCGATCTGGGCCAGACACTGGTTGGTAAAACTGCTGCTCATGACAAAACTGGGATGGCCGGTGGCGCAGCCCAAGTTGACCAGACGGCCTTCCGCGAGCATGATGATGGTCCGTCCGGATTTTAAGGTCCACTTGTCTACCTGGGGTTTGATCTGTTCCCTGCGGCATCCTTCGGTTTCTTCCAGATAGGTCATCTGAATCTCATTGTCAAAATGGCCGATATTGCAGATAATGGCCTCATCTTTCATTATCTCCATATGTTTGCCGGTGATCACATGATAGCATCCGGTGGCCGTGACGAAAATATCGCCCATTGAAGCCGCATCTTCCATGGTGACCACCTCATAGCCTTCCATGGCTGCCTGGAGAGCACAAATGGGGTCGATTTCCGTCACCAGAACCCTTGCCCCGTAACCGCGCATGGATTGGGCACACCCCTTGCCCACATCGCCATATCCGCAGATCACCACAACCTTGCCGGCAATCATGATATCGGTGGCCCGCTTGATACCGTCCGCCAGGGATTCACGGCAGCCGTAGAGGTTGTCGAATTTTGATTTGGTCACCGAATCATTGACATTAAATGCCGGGAAGAGCAGTTTTCCGTCACGGGCCAGGTGGTACAGGCGATGGACTCCGGTGGTGGTTTCCTCGGATACGCCGCGGATTGTTGCCGCTACAGCGGTCCAGTGGCCGGGATTTCGTACATAGCTCGCCTGAAGGCGTTTTATCAGGTACTGCATATCCTTGCTGTCATAGGATTGGTCGAGCAGGGCGGGATCATTTTCTACGGCAACACCCTGGTGTACGTAAAGAGTGGCATCGCCGCCGTCATCTACGATGAGGTCCGGCCCGCTGCCGTCCGGCCAGGTCAGGGCCTGTTCAGTACACCACCAGAAATCTTCCAGGGTCTCTCCCTTCCAGGCAAACACGGCGGCCGACTGGTTTTTTGCGATGGCGGCTGCGGCATGATCCTGGGTAGAAAAAATATTGCATGTTGCCCAGCGGATATCCGCGCCAAGCATCTTTAAGGTTTCAATGAGCATTGCGGTTTGAATGGTCATGTGCAGGCTGCCCATGACCTTGAGGCCCTGCAACGGTTTTTTGATGCCGTATTTTTCGCGGATTGCCATAAGACCCGGCATCTCTTTTTCCGAGAGCTTCATCTCCGTAAGGCCTAGTTGGGCCAGTGAAATGTCAGCTACTTTATAGGGCAGGGCCGGATCAAGCTCTGTAAAACGGTTGTTTTCTTCTTTTAATTCAGTTAATGCCATATGGTTACTCCTTATCGGTTTGCGCAAAAAAGAATCGCATTTCGGGGCCCTGATTTTCCGCCGGGTTGAACAAAGACGGACTGACACCCTGTTTACAAATAAATTTCAAATTACAATATCCAATAATCTGAAATTGTTTATTATTTGAAATTTTATTATTGTGTTTTATTTTTCTGCACATAAAAACGCAAAACATTAGATATCAGCGCTTAAATGCCGGCCTTTTCCCTGATTTCGTCAACCTTGTTTGTTTTTTCCCAGGTAAAATCGGGTTCACTGCGGCCGAAATGACCGTAGGACGCGGTCTGCCGGTAAATCGGCCGTAAAAGATCCAGATAGTCGATGATCGCCGCCGGTCGCAGGTCAAACACCTCCCCGATAATCTCTTTCACTTTTGATTTGGGAAGTACGCCGGTTCTCTTTAGATCAATCATGAGCGAGACCGGTTCAGCGACGCCGATGGCATAGGCCATCTGTATTTCGCATTTTTTTGCCAGCCCGGCAGCAACAATGTTTTTGGCGATGTGGCGCCCCATGTATGAGGCGCTGCGGTCCACCTTGGACGGGTCCTTTCCGGAAAAACATCCGCCTCCGTGGCTTCCCTGTCCCCCGTAAGTATCGACGATGATCTTGCGGCCGGTAAGTCCGCAGTCACCCATGGGGCCGCCCACTACAAACTTGCCTGTCGGGTTGATGAAATAACGGGTATCCCCATCGGTCATCTCTTTGGGGATCACCTTTTTGATCACCTCCTCGATGATCGCTTCCCTGAGTTTTTCATAGGTGATGTCGGGTTTGTGCTGGGTTGAAACGACTACGGTATCCACCCGTTTGGGGCAGCCGTTGTCATATTCTATGGTTACCTGGGATTTACCGTCCGGCCTTAGAAAATCAAGTGATCCGTTTTTTCGTACGGTGGCAAGCCGTCGGGTCAGTTTATGGGCATACATGATGGGCATGGGCATTAGTTCAGGTGTTTCATCTGTGGCAAAACCGAACATGAGCCCCTGGTCTCCGGCCCCCTGCTCCTTGAAAAGCCCTTCACCGGTATTCACCCCCTGGGCAATATCCGAGGATTGATGATCAATGCTGGTAATGACCGAGCAGGTGCGCCAGTCAAACCCCATCTGGGATGAATGATAACCGATATCGCGGATTGTTTCCCTTACTATCTGCGGCATATCCACATAGCAGTCGGTGGTTATTTCTCCGGCGATAAAGGCGAGCCCCGTGGTTACCAGGGTTTCACAGGCCACCCGGCATTTTTTATCCCGGGTCATGATTGCGTCGAGTATGGAATCGGATATGGCATCGGCGACCTTGTCGGGATGACCTTCGGTGACGGATTCGGATGTGAACAAAAAATGTTCTTTACTCATTGTCTTCTCCTTTGAACGGCAGTTGATCACGGGGTCAGCAGCATGTTGTCTATCAAACGGGTTTTCCCGACACTGACAGCCAGGGCCATGAGTGCCGGTCGGTCAATGATCGACAGATCGTCAAGTGTCTGTGGATTACACACATTAATATAATCGATCTTGGTTTCCACATGGGAATTTATGATCTTTTTTGATTCATCTATTATTCGGGCGGCGTCGATGATTTTGCTTTGAACAAGTGCTTTTGCGTTGAGCAGCGACTTGTACAGCAAAAGCGCCGCCGGACGTTGTGCTTTTGATAGGTAAGCGTTTCGGGAACTCATGGCCAGGCCGTCGGGCTCCCTTATAATCGGAGCACTCACAATGTTGATATCAAAATTCATATCGCGTACCATCCGGCGAATAATGATCAGTTGCTGGAAGTCTTTTTTGCCGAACACAGCAATATGTGGTTTGACAATATTAAACAGTTTGGACACGATGGTGGCCACGCCCCGAAAAAATGTCGGCCGGGATATTCCGCAAAGATGTTTGGGGAGACGTTCCAGGTTCACATGGGTTTGAAAGTTCCCGGTATACAATTCGCTGTCCCGGGGGGTGAAGACGGCCCCGGCACCCTCTTTTTTTACCAGATCAATATCTTTTGCCAGGGATCGGGGGTAGGAATCCAGATCTTCTTCCGGAGTAAATTGTGTGGGGTTGACAAAGATACTGACCACCAGATAGTCGCCATGTCGAAGCCCCTCACGCATCAGCGACAGATGCCCTTCATGCAGAAAACCCATTGTCGGCACAAAAACAATTTTTTTGCCAAGGCATCTCATCTTATCGGAATGCGCCTGCATCTCTTTAGCGGTTTTTATGATTTTGATGGTATATACCCCCTGAATTCTGTTAAATTAAAACGCGATTTTGCAAAAGTCAAGCCCGGTGTTACAGCGCGGCAATTGCCGGTCACAATCGGTATTACCGGTTTTTATAATCAGGCAGGCAAGATAACCGGCGTTCGAAGCGGTCTTGTTCAAATGCAGTTCATAGTGCATTGCAGAATTCAACTTTCAGGGTTTTTGGAGGAGGGCTCTTTTTCATCCTTTTCCCGGAGCTTGTTTTTTCCAAAAATTCCGGCACCTATGATGCTCACCTCATAAAGCAGCATCAGGGGCAGCGCCATCATAATCTGGGTCACGACATCCGGCGGGGTTATAATGGCAGCTCCTGCAAAAAAAAGCAGAAGTGCATATTTCCGGTTCTTTTTTAAAAAGTCGACGGAGACGATTCCCAGACGGGCCATAAAGGTAAGGACAAGAGGCAGTTCAAAAACAAGTCCGAAAGCCAGCAGCAGTTTAGAGGAAAAGCCGAGGTATTCTCTCATGGAAGGCAGGGGCCGGATGGTTTCGGTGGCAAATCCTAAAAAGAATTTAAAGCCCAAGGGAAAAACCAGAAAATAGCCAAACAGTGCACCGCCGGTAAAGAATATGGTGGACAAAATGACAATGGGAATCATCAACCGCCGTTCTTTTTTATATAAACCGGGCGCAATAAACATCCAGAATTGATATATGATAACCGGTGCGGCCAGCATTAAACCGGTTAACAAAGAGACTTTCAAGTAGGTGAAAAAAGCCTCGGGCAATCCGGTAAAAACAAGCGTATCACCCTCTTCCATGATACTGACCAGCGGCCTTACCAGAATATGGAACAGTTTTTCTTTAAACCCGTATGCCAGCACAAACCCGATACATACCGCAATAAAGCAGGTAATCAGACGTTTGCGGAGTTCTTCCAGGTGAACGGTAAAAGGGGCTTTGACATCATCATGCATCGGGTTTGGGTCCTTCTGATTTTTCTTCGTCGGTTTCCGGCGTAGGGGCGTCACTGTCAGGTGTAGGGAGGTCACCGGTCGCTGTGGAGACGTCACTGCCCGTTATGGAGGCGTCACTGTCCGATGTGTTTAGGCCACTGTCAGATGATGCGGGTTGCAAGTCCATTTCCGTTTCGGCGGATGTTTCATTGTCGAAATTCATCGAGTCCTTGAGATCGTCACCGATCTCATCAATGGTTTCCTTAACTTCCTTTATTTCACTGTTAACGGCCATGGTTTCCTTGAAGTCGGAGGTGGCTTTTTTGAATTCGCCCATGGCCCGGCCCAGTGACTTGGCCAGATCCGGAAGTTTTTTGGGTCCGATGACGATCAGGGCCACGGCCAGGATCAAAATCATTTCAGGCATGCCGATGCCGAACATATCATACTCCTAACCCGGAGATCCGGGGAAAAATACCGATTAAATTTTAAGATTTGTGATTTTTCAAAACAAACAAGGTGTTTCCCCCTGAGATGGCATTTTGAAAAATTACGAAATCCGCACCAGAATTACAAAACCTTGTTAATACTTGTTTTTGATAAAAGTGTCAAGCCCCGCAAAAAAGGATCTATAAAGATAGTTTGTCCGGCTCAAGAATCAGGAAATAGAGTGAACCGGCATGTTGCATATGGCCGGCACCGACTTCGGCATCCGGGGTGCAACCAAAAAACAGATCGACTCGCCCCGGCCCTCGAATGGCACCGCCGGTATCCTGGTTGAGGACAAACCTGGAAAAAGCAGACCAGTTTTTTATTTTTCCGTTTCCGTCGATCAGGGGTTTTTGAGTGTTAATGAAAGCCAGTGCGGATTTGGGAAACAGACGCCTGTCGGTTGCAATCGATCGATGTGGTGATAATTTGACATTCAAAGATCCCAGGGGACCTTTTTTTTCAAATTTAAAAAAAACGTAACTGGGATTATAGTTAAATATTTCCCGCATCTCACTGGGGTGGCCGGTAAGGTATTCACGGATTTTCTGCATGGACATTTCATCTTTGGAGATCTTGTTTTTTTTAATCAGCAGTTTGCCGATACTGCGATAGGGGCGCCCGTTGGTGATGTGATAGTGAAGATAAAGAGCATCTCCATTTTCGAGGATGACTTTGCCGGAGCCTTGGATCTGAAGGAAAAACAGGTCGATGGGGTCCTTGATCCAGACCAGGGGTTTTGATTTTTGCCGCAAAATATCGCCAGTGTCAATGGCTTGGCGATCATGGTAGGGAACGATTGTACTGCCGGTATAGCGGCCGATTAATTTTTTACCTTTGAATTCGGCTGAAAATTTTGAAAGATCAATGGAAACCAGATCATCGGGCCGGCCGTAAACGGGGATTTTGTATATCGGTCCGGGTTTGCGCCTGCCCTGAAGAACCGGTTCGTAATAACCTGTAAAAAGCACATGCCCGGGGCTTGGGCTGCCAACTGAACCGTAAACCCTGTAGTGGTCGGCGATAAATTGCCGCAGCGCCTTATGAGAGGGGTTGCCTCGAATAAAATCAAGAAAAAATTCAAGGGATTTTATCATGTGAGGTGTCTCAAAACGGTCTTTTCCGAAAGAAAAGGCCCGATCGGGCGGTAAGCGATTCATGTATTCAAGGCTCTGCAGGATACCATGGGCCAGTCCGTCGTAATTCATATCATCTTCAAAAAGAGGAAATTCTCCAGGCGCAATCCGGACAAGGGCTGTTTCAGAAGTGATAACCGGCGGTGTTGGCGGAATTGTGCATCCTTTTAAAATGATGCAGAGCAAAAGAAATAACCCGGGCACAAAAAAAATAATTTTGGGATAACTGTTTTTCATAACTGTTTTTCAGTCCGTAGTTTGCGGGTTTGATTCCAATAGTAAGCAGGGGCGCTGATGCCTGACTGTTTTTTATCTGCGATGTCCATGCCGGGATTTTGAGCCGGGACGATCGGATTTATAAAAAATTATGCATCTGTTTTTTTAAAATGACCGCTTTTCCCACCTGATTTTTCCACTAGAGCAATATCCGAGATGACCATGGCCCGGTCATATGATTTACACATGTCATAGATGGTTAATGCGGCGATGGACACTGCAGTCAGGGCTTCCATTTCAACACCGGTCTGGTCCAGGATTCGTACCTGGGCGGTAATTTTTATCGCATTTCGCGATTTGTCAGGGGAAAAATCGATCTGAATATGGGTGATATTAAGGGGGTGGCACATGGGAATCAGTTCCGCCGTTCTTTTGGCTCCCATGATTCCGGCAATCCTTGCCGTTTCAAGAACATTCCCTTTTTTAACCGATTGATTCAGAATGTTTTCCAGGGTTGCCGGTGTCATGGAAATAAATCCCTGAGCAACGGCAATGCGCAGGGATGGCTTCTTGTGTGTAACATCCACCATGCGAACCCGCCCCTGTTCATCAATATGTGTAAAACCGGACATTGTATCTCCTTTTTGCAGGTTATCTAACAATAGCGATCAAAGCTATGGGCAACATTGGGGCATAATTACCAGTTTTCCGGCATATTATCAATAAGTATCGGTTCGGGTGTCCAAGAAGAGCTGTACTCAAAAGTGTTGAGGCGCCTGCCTTCGACGTAATGATTTTTTAAGATAAAAATATTGTAAAAAGCCGGATGATTTAGTATTCTATATGAAAACTGTTTTGTATATGTACCACGATGTACGGTTGCCGGCTGTATCGGCCGGTTCGCCTTTATAGCCGGTGTCTGCCCACAAGATACCATTTATGGACAGGTGCTAAACAGACAACGGAAAGGAGCATGTCATGGCTGTTCAAGTGTTGATCAAGAGAAAATTTGTCAAGGAAAAAGCAGAGCTGATCGCCCCGCTCATGGTAAAATTGAGATCCCTGGCCCGGGCTCAACCGGGTTATATATCCAGCGAATCGCTGCAATGCATTGACCCGCCCTGTGACGATGAATATCTAGTCAGGTCCACCTGGCAATCCGACAACGACTGGAAAAAATGGCTTAACAGTGATGAGAGAGCTGCGATTCAGAAACAGATTGATACCATAAGCGGTGAAAAAACCGAATACCGGATTTATGAACCTCTGGTGGGCGGTATCATCCCTCAACTGAACCAATAAGGATCGTTACCCATATAGAAAATTGTTTCAAATACGACTCCTTCAGGGAGATAAAAGGAAAAGCGATCATCGGCTCCATAACGGCATGCGAGATTATACTTCAGGTTTTTCAGCCCGAATCTGAAAACCAGGTGCAAAAGGAAGCATCATGAATGATACACAAGAAAGAAAACTCGCACTGGTCACAGGTGCGAGCAAGGGGATAGGGCAGGCGATTTCGGTTGAGTTCGCTAGATGCGGATATGATGTCATTATCAATTATTTTTCCGATAAAGCCGGAGCTCTGGAGACCTTGGAACTTGTAAGGGGTGAGGGAAGTGACGGCATAATTATGCAGTTTGACGTTGCTGATCCTGATGGGCCGGCTCAGGCCGTGGATGAGATCCTGAAAAAATACGATGCCATAGACGTGCTGGTGAACAATGCGGGAATAACCGCCGACGGGCTCTTTATCATGATGAGAAAGGAAAAATGGGATTCCGTCATCGATACCAGTCTCAACGGGTTTTACAACGTTACAAAGCCTGTTCTTGGGAAAATGATAAGAAAGAAAAAGGGTTCCGTTGTATCCATCGCTTCCGTTGCGGGGTTGACGGGAAACAGGGGGCAGGCAAATTACTCTGCTGCAAAAGCCGGATTGATTGGTGCGAGCCGGGCTGTAGCTTCGGAGGTGGCCAGGCTTGGAGTCAGAGTCAACGTAGTAGCCCCGGGGCTCATAGAGACGGCTATGATCAAGGATGCGCCTGTGGGCAACATTAAAACAATGATTCCCATGGCGAGAATCGGAAAGCCCGAAGAGGTTGCAAAGACGGTAAGATTTCTCTGTTCCGATGATGCTTCCTACATCACAGGCCAGGTAATTTCCGTAAACGGCGGAATGTTTTAGGGCCTCGAAAGCGAGCCAAAATCCAGCGCAATTCTGGGATACTTATTATTTTCCGCGACCCTTAGATCCCGATAAACTTTAGTGTTCACAACTTACCAAAAGACGGATACCGCCGTACATATCTACACGTTCATCTGCGGTTAATTCTCCAATATTCCGGGGGGGGGGTATTTTATGTTGAATTTATTCTGTAACCGTTCCCAACAGCTATCGCAATTTGCCTTTTCTTTCGTCACGGATTGACCACAAAAACCACTTTTAAATAAAGCTGATTCTTACCCACTATTATTCACTATTCAAGCTCCGGCCCCATTTTCCACAAGTGCAAAGCGGGTGAAGGTATATTGTGATTTTTCGGATGATAAAAAAAGTTATACTAATTTAAGTGACTGGTTTAGTCAAATTGGATTTACCCGTATCGCCGATTCCAATTTTACCGCCGGCATTGCCCGGACCTCATTTTCGCAGAAAAACGTGCATGGGCAATTAGAATTCCTGCATTTATTAGGAATTTGTAAATTTTCGATTAATTTGATATTATAATTTTGACACCTCATTTGGAGTAACCGTTCACTGATTCAGCGTTCGGAGATTCAGGATTCGGTATTGGCAAAAGTCAACGAAATGTAACCCTGAACGTGAACATTGAGTCTGTGAATGCTGACCATTGGAGGATATATGATGAGCATAGCAAACAAGAAAATTCCGTATCCACCCCGCCTCGATTTGGCTAACACCCCCACACCCCTCACACCTCTCAAGCGTCTCAGTAAAAAATTGGGGGTTGAGTTATATGTTAAACGAGATGACCTGACCGGTGCCGGCCTCTCGGGTAACAAGATCCGAAAATTAGAGTTTGTGCTTGCCGATGTACTTGAGTGTGGTGCTGACACAGTGCTTACCTGCGGGGGTGCACAATCAAACCATGCACGGGCAACGGCCATCGCGGCCGCCATGCTTGGGCTTCGCTGCCGATTGATTCTCCGAACACAGGAGCCATCTAATCCACCACCCCTTGAAGGAAATATTCTGCTCGATCGCTTAGTGGGGAGTGAAATTGTCTGGATCACTCCTGAAGAATATAAAAGACGCGATGAAATCTTTGAACGGGAGGCAGCCGCTCTTCGGAAATCGGGCCGACAACCTTATATTGTCCCGGAAGGCGCCTCGAACGCTCTGGGTGCCTGGGGATACATCCGTGCCGCAGAGGAACTGGCTAATGACCTGGCGAGCCTCCCTGATGGCACGGACCGACCCACTACGATTATTAATGCCACCGGTTCAGGGGGGACAAGCGCCGGGTTGATCCTGGGTACCCGCATGCGCGGGCTAAATGCCGAAGTTGTGAGTATTAACGTCTGTGACGATCGGGATTACTTTGTGCAAGTAATTGGAGAGATTTGCGAGAACGCAATAACCAATTATCAACTCGACATCTCCTTCTCCCGTGAACGTGATATTGAAATAATCGACGGCTATGTGGGCCGCGGCTATGCACTGTCTCGCCCTGAAGAGCTTGCTCTTCTCTGCGACGTCGCTCGTACCGAGGGTATTTTTCTTGACCCGGTTTATACCGGTAAAGCTTTTTTCGGCATGACCCGGGAACTCAGTCGTGATCCACATTGTTTCGGAGACCGAATTGTATTTATGCATACGGGCGGTATTTTCGGATTATTCCCCAAGGCAAATGAGATTGCACCGCTTCTTTAATTAACGCGGGAGGAGCTACCCATATTGTCTACCGTACACCTGACTATTGACCTTGCAAAAATTACACACAATGCCCGCAAGACGATTGCCATTTGCCGGCCATTTGGCCTGGACGTGGTCGGTGTAACCAAGGGTGTATGCGGTTTGCCTGATGTTGCGCGTGCCATGATCGCAGGTGGGATAAAAACCCTGGGCGATGCTCGACTCGACAACATTGCCCGAATGCGAGATGCCGGCATCCACGCACCAATGCTCCTTCTCAGATCCCCGTCGCCAAGCGAGATTTCTCGATGCATAGACCTCGCAGATATCAGCCTGAACTCAGACATCGGAGTGCTCAATGCCCTGTCACAAGAAGCTGTAAGTATGGGCAAACGCCACAGGGTGATATTGATGGTGGATTTCGATACGGGTCGAGAGGGCTTTGCGCCCGAGGCAATGCCGGGCGTGTGCCGCGAGGTCAGGGCCATGGATGGGCTTATGCTCGACGGATTCGGTATATATTTTAGTTACCAAAGCGAAAATCGGTTTCATTTTGCAGCACAGCAACGCCTTGTTGCACTGGCAAGAGAAGTTGACCGAAAGTGCGGCGTTGCACTTTCGGTCGTTTCCGGCGGATCAACAAATGTCTTTGACAGCCTTACGCTTAAAAGCAAATATATTACAGGCGTTAATCAACTGCGAATCGGCACAGCGATCCTGCTTGGTATCTCATCATCCATCGGGCCAAGGCATATCGAGGGATTCCACCATGATACATTTATCCTTGATGCAGAGCTTATTGAGGTCAAAAAACGGGGAAGGCTGCTCGGCATCCTCTCCTTAGGCCGGATAGACACCGAACCGGAGTACCTCTTCCCCACCTCCCCCGGCATCACCGTCATTGATTCAAGCAGTGATCATACGATTGTCGATCTCACAGAGTCGCCGCAATCGCTGCACGTTGGAGATTGCATTTCATTTCGCCTTGGCTATTTTGCCCTTTCCCGCCTGACGGTATCTCCTTATGTGAAAATCGAATACCGGAAATAGTTAATCACGTGGTATTTCTCCAGTCTCAAGGAAAGCTTTGAGTTCGTCCACGCTGAAATCCCCTATACCCAGGGACTCCAAAGTTCGCGCAGCTTTTCCAAAATAGTCAACGTCGGAAAGGATCTCACCCATGTATACTACCCCTCTGCACGTTGGGGTTGGCACACCAAGCAGCTTGCCAAGGGAGCAGAACATGACCAGTCCCATGCCGATATCTTCGTGAAAATAGCGGTTATCAAGTGTGTTCGGGCAGCGAAAGTTTTGAAATCCCGGCCCATTCCTGTAGCACTCATAGTAATCCGTGCTCGCGGCATAGCCTTGTTCCACACAGGTCACCGGGTCCGGTTGTGTCTGGTAGCCCAGGGCACGGAGAAGTGCCATTCTTTCCTCATCCAGCTTCCTGATCAAGCGGGCCACGGACGGGGACACGCCATCTCGATAGAAGAACATGTTTTCGCCCTCTATCTCAATACGTGCGGCATTCAGGATCGTGATTGGCGGATGAATGATAGGGTTTGCATTGTTC
>CAYQNS010000020.1:0-461 GCA_964418755.1 uncultured Desulfobacteraceae bacterium | reverse complement strand
GGTTGGTAATTTCTTGAGTCCAAACTCACGAAAGACGTGGGCAAAATGCAGGGATCCGCCAGTGGATCCGGGATTGAGGATGACAAGTTGCTCGGAGCGAATCAAATGCGCGAGTTCATGTGCAACCCGGTCGTGGGTCAATGCCTGGGTGCAGACCATGATGGTATCCGCACCTTCCAATGCTTCAGTAAGATTGCATGTAACCAGTTCAAGGATAGCCTGCCCCTCAATCGCGCCGGTCGCGTTCAAGCTGCGGGTCTCCATGATTTCCTCAACATTGTCCCGGTATTCGGGAAACTCAAAAAGGCGAACGCGTTTGCCCTGAAGTGTCAGATCCGCCGCGGCCGCTTTTCCTCCGTTGCCTGCGCCTATAATAGTAATATTTTCAATCATATAAAGCCTCCTTTAGTAACAGCCCAATAAATTCCGGTAAAAGCCCAAAAAATGGTAGACATCATTAG